>CBDUCU010000055.1:0-12716 GCA_965365725.1 uncultured bacterium
ACCAACGGCATCGAGTTCGCCAAGAGCCCCGAGTTCGCCAAGGCGGCGGCCGAGGCCGGCCTGCGCTACGCCTACCTCCAGTTCGACGGCATCGGCAACGACGCCAACTCGCACCGTCAGGTCGGCAACCTCTTCGACGTCAAGCTGCGCGCCATCGACAACCTGCACGAGGCCGGCGTCGAGATCGTGCTCGTTACGACGCTCGTCAACAACATCAACAACGACCAGGTCGGCTCCGTCATCCGCTTCGCGCTCGACAATCCGAAGAAGGTCGCTTTCATCTCGTTCCAGCCCGTCTCCTTCACCGGCCGCGACGAGGAGATCACGGACGAGCGCCGGATGGCGCAGCGCTACACCTTGTCGCACCTCGCCAACGATGTGAAAAAACAGGTCGGCATCACCGAGCCGACGCGCGATTGGTTTCCGCTCTCTTTGATGGGCGCGTTTGCAGACTTTGCAGACCTCGCGCACGGGCCTGATGCCGAATGGGGTCAAGTCTCATGCGGCTGCCACCCGAATTGCGGTGTTGGCACGGCTGTGATGATCGACAAAGAGACCAAAGACATGGCTCCCGTACCGGAGTTTTTAAACATTCCCGGTCTTGTCCGAGACATGCAGCGCATCACCGATGCAGGACGCTCAAAGTGGCCGACAAACATCTTGATGGGCCTGACGCTTCTCAAGCACTACAACCCGTACAAGGCTCCGAAGCACTTCTCGCTTTATGAGCTGTTTAAGAAGTTCGACAAATCGTTTGGCTTGACGGGCAAGGTCTATGGACGCGTCGACGGCTCGCGCTCAAAGCAGGACATCGAAGCGCGCCGCGCCGACCGTTGGAACTTCCTCTTTATCGCGGGCATGTGGTTCCAGGACCTCTTTAACTACGACTTCCGTCGAACCGAGATGTGCATCATCCCTTACGGCACGCAGGAAGGCGAGATTTCTTTCTGCGCCTACAACACCGGCATCGGCTGGCGCAACATCATCGAGCAGATGCACCAGAACGCGACCGTCGCACAGTGGTACAAAGAGAACGGTCGTCATGAAATCTTCGCTAAGGGCAAAGAGGTCGGCATGGAATTTGAGAAGCCCGTCAATCTCGTCCTCAACGAAGTCGATCTTCAGCGTCCGAACAAGCCTCAGATGGAAGGGCCGAAGACGGCTGCCGAAGAGGCCGTGATGATGCGCAAGCTTTATCAGGAGATGGTCTTGAAGCAGAAGCTCGGCGCAGACGTTGAGAAGAACAAGCCCGTGCAGATTCAGGGCCTGAGCCGCAGCTAAAGCACATCGGCCAACGCCTAAAATCTCTATCGCTCGTAACTAACAAAAGCCCCGCGAAGCTGGACGGCGACGCGGGGCTTATGTTTGTCTACGGTCGGCTGTCCGTAGTCAGTTACTTGAGTTGGGTTGCTTGCTGCTTTTATTGAAATATCTCAAGTTGGGGAACGAGCAAAACGGCCAACTGACTATGGACAAAGGAGAGCAGTTAGTCTTTCGCGCGCTTGAATATTTCAAACCTTTCATGTGTAATTGACCGACGGGTTTGCATTCTATGTTTCGCATTCTTTTAACGAACGACGACGGGATTCATTCCGAGGGTCTGACCAAGCTGGAAGAGGCTTTGAGGGAGGTGGGCGACGTTTACACAATCGCGCCCGCTTCCGAGATGAGCGGCGCTTCGCACAGCCTGACTCTCTCTCGCCCGCTTCGCATACGCCAGATCGATGAGCGGCACTGGACGGTTGACGGCACGCCGACTGATTGCGTCACGCTTGCGCTTCATAAAATTCTTCCCGAAGATGAACACCCGCACATCTGTGTCTCAGGCATCAATCACGGCGGAAACTTGGGTGACGACGCTTCTTATTCGGGCACGGTCGCGGGCGCGCTCGAAGCGACCATTCTCGGCGTGCCGGGTCTTGCCTTCAGTCTCGTCGCGCGCGAGAACTACGATTTTACAGAGGCCGCGCGTTTTGCCGTTATCGCCGTCCGCAAAGTGTTGAGTGACGGATTGCCCGAAGGCACGCTTCTCAACATCAACATTCCGTCGCGCCCCGTCAAAGGCGTGCGCGTCACGCGTCAGGGAATCAAAAACGCGCGCCCCATCATCAGCGAGCACATTGACCCGCGCGGCAAAGCTTACTACTGGATCGGCGAACAATATTACACATCGACCTTTGAGGACGGCACAGACTATTATGCCGTCGAGCACGGCTACATCTCGGTTACGCCGATGCGCAGCGATATGACGGATCATGCGGAGCTGCCTGCGCTCGCCGCCTGGAATAACATCGGTGCATCCGTTGCGGTCGATGAAAACGAGGATCAATCTGTCGGTCTGACGTAGATACCTGAAACTCCTACCGGACAATCCGGGTTATACTTGACTCCACACAAAAGCCTTTTGAAATCGCAACCAACAGAGTTTCGTATCCCGCGCGAGCGCATGGTCGAGCGCCTGCGCGACCACTATCACATACGCGATGCGCACGTGCTCGAAGCGATGCGCGAAGTGCCCCGCCACCGTTTCGTACCCGAAGCTTTGCAGGGCCGGGCCTACGGCGATCACGCGCTTCCCATCGCTGCCAACCAGACCATCTCGCAACCCTTCATCGTCGCGCGAATGACCGAGCTTCTCGAAGTTGACAAGCACAGCCGCGTGCTCGAAATCGGCGCAGGCTCCGGCTACCAAACGGCAGTGCTTGCGCGCGTCGCCGGTCAGGTCTTTGCCATCGAGCGCATTGCCGATCTCGCACGCGAAGCGCAGGCGCGCATACGCCAGCTTGGAATCTATAACGCGACGGTTAAATGTTGGGACGGCACGCTCGGCTGGAACGCGCACGGCCCCTACGATGCGATTCTCGTCGCCGCCGGAAGCCCTGACATTCCTGAGCCGCTGACAGCGCAGTTAAAAGTCGGCGGTCGTCTGGTTCTGCCTGTCGGCGCAACGCGCGAATCGCAACAACTCATTCGCGTTATTCGCAAAGAAGAATCTTTTGAGACAGAAGATCACGGCCCGTGCGCCTTTGTTCCGCTCATCGGTCGTCATGGCTGGAACGAAAGCTGAGGCGCACGCTTCGATAATTTTGGCGCGCGGTAAATTGAACAACGAAATCTAAGAACAGAACATGGAATCAATCATCGAACTGCTTCATCAAATCAAAGACCTTCTTAATCCGAAGCACATCATCGACTTTTTGACGACCAAGGGAATCGTCTTTACATATCTCGGTTTGATGTTCATCGTCTTCGCCGAGACGGGGCTGGCCATCGGTTTCTTTTTGCCGGGCGACTCTCTGCTCGTCGTCGCGGGGCTTGTCTGGCGTGCCAAACAACTGAACCTTGCGCTGCTGCTCTTTAGCCTTTTCGTTGCAGCCGTCGTCGGCGACGCGGTCGGCTACTATTCGGGTAGAAAACTCGGCCCGCGCATCTTCAGCCGCGAAAAGTCGTTGATTTTTCGCCCGAGCCACCTGCGCAAGGCGCACGAGTTTTATGAGAAGTACGGTGGTAAGACGATCATCATCGCGCGCTTCGTCCCGATTGTTCGCACCTTTGCTCCAATCGTCGCGGGCGCTGCGCAGATGTCTTACCGTCAATTTGTCGTTTACAACGTTGTGGGCGGCTTTCTATGGGTCTTTAGCATGGTGTTGTCAGGTTACTTCCTTGGTAGCGTTGTCGAGAGCGCCTTTGGCATCAAGCTTGAAGACCATATCGAGAAGGTCGTCGTCGTCGTCGTCGCGCTCTCGCTTCTTCCGCCCGTCTACGAATATCTCAAAGCGCGACGCGAGAAAGCGCGCCTGCAACGCGAAGAAGAAACAAGGACGAGTTTGACATAAAGCATTCGTCTCCCTAGAATGCAAAGGTTTTCGGGGCGTGGCTCAGCCTGGTAGAGCGCTCGGTTCGGGACCGAGAGGTCGGAGGTTCGAATCCTCTCGCCCCGACTTTTTAGATCGAAGAAAACAAGAAGGGCCGCAGTCATAACCTTAATGACTGCGGCCCTTCTTGTTTTTACTATAACCGCGCAAGCGCAAAATCACTTGACGACGTTTGCCACGATGACGATAACGATGCCTTTGTCCTGCATGCTCGTTGTGCCGACGACGACCTTTTCGCCCTCACGCATGCTGACGGGCGTGTTAAAACCGATGTCTTCATACTGAACAACATTTGCGGGGCCGACTTGGACAGGAATTTTCATCGTGAAATAGAAGGCTCCGATCTGAACCTTCCACATATCTGTGGATGCTGCTTCCAGCGAGACACGGTCAAAACGGTATTGATAGAAGATGGGATTTTGATTGCCGGAAGTTTCTGGCGACAGCTTAAATTCAGCCACCCCCTTGTTGCCAAGACCGCCCAGCCCCTCCTTCGAGCGTATCACCTGTGAAGACATCATGTAGTAAGACTTGTAGCTGAGCGTCGTTTGAAGCTGTTTGATAACGTCGTTCAGCTCCGCCGGATAATCGTTTGCACCAGCCGGACGCTGCGTGTTGTTGGTAGCGATGAGAATGTGGACGCGAAACTGTATGTCGGGTCGCGGCGCTTCGGGCTTGTCGAGTCGTTTGATGGCTTCCTCGATGACGGCGATGTTTTCGGGGTAATCGCGCACCACAATCAGCTTCAACTCGCGGTTAAGCGTGATGGTTGAACCCTTAAAGCCGCTCCCCAATGGTCGGATCACACTCTGGAGCGAATTGGGATCGACGTATTTCAGCTCGATGATCTTGCTGCGAAATGCTTTCTCAGTGACCGTCTCATCCTGTGCTGATGCCGGTTCTGCCTTCGCTGGCGCTGGAGTTTGCGCGTGTGCGGATGCGACGGAGAGAAAAATTACGAGTGCGATGAAGGCGACTGATCTGCATGTCTTTGGGAACATAAAAAACTCCTGTTTGGGTTGAGATAATTTGGGCGCTTGCATTCTATGGTTTGGGTTTGGAAGCGCCCGGCTCTGGCGAAAGCCAGATGATGCGCACATCGGGGTTGCCGGTCTGCAACTCGATCCTGAGCATCTTGGGTTCGGGCGCAACCGGCAAGGGCGTTTCAAGGGCTGCTACCTGCAAGCCCATCCTGCCGTTCATGTCGTTTGTCAAATTCGCCGTCTCACTATCTTCGTTAACGCGCTGAGATGCAACGAGAGGGATGTCGAGGTCATTGATTTTTGTCTTCAACGCTTTGTGAGTCGTTTCAGATGGACGAGGCCGCATGCTGATGTTTTGCCGGACACGTTTTTGTCGGACAAAAGAAGCAGGCGACGATGTGCGTCGAGGAGATTGAAGCGGAAGAACAACTTGATCATCCTTTTCGTCGCGCAACTCTGAATAAACTTTCGCAGTCTGATGATTTAATTCCGTGCTGCTTTCCTCGATGCGTTTAATTGCAATAGCGAGACCGCCGACGATGAGCGCAAGCATGGAAGCGTAGGCGAGCCGCCGATTGAAGCTGATTGCGTTGAAGAAGGCGAGACGCTTTGGCGAAGGTTGTTTCGCAATTTCGCGGATGACGTTTTGACGAATCGAATCGAAGAAGGCCGAATCAAACTCTGGCGGCTCGTAAACGGCGAGCAGCTCTCGGCTCGTCTCAAAAGCTGAGAGCGATTGTTGGCACGTCTCGCACGCGCGCAAGTGCCGGGCGACAACTTGAGCGGTCTCGTGCGAAAGGTCGCCGCCCGCATAGAGGGCAAAAAGTTCTTCGACGCGTTGGCAATTCATCGGCTCATTCCTTGCGTTCGTTTTTCGCGTAGCAGCCGCTCATAGAAGGTCTTGATCTTTGTTCGCGCTGTCGAAATCTGTGAGCGCACAGTTGCCGGGCGCGTCTTCATCAGCCGCGCCACCTCTTCGGTCGTATGTCCTTCAAGGTCGCGCAGGACGATCGCCGTGCGCTCTTTTTCAGAAAGTATTTCGAGCGCGCGCGAGACAATCGACATCTGCTCGGTGCGAAGCGCTTCCTCTTCCGTATTATCACGACTCGGCAATTTCTCAAGTCGTTCTTTCAAGCATAATTCATCCTGCGTCTGATGCTTCGCAGTTGAATATGAAGAACTACGCGCACGGAGCTGGTCGCGGCAGACGTTGACGGTGATGCGATAAAGCCAGCCGTTGAAATCCTGATCCACCTTAAAGCTTCTCAAATATTTGTAGGCGCGAAGAAATACTTCCTGCACAGCATCGCGTGCGTCTTCGCGGTTGCCGAGAAAGCGCCAGGCTGTGGCTGCGACGCGTCGCTCGGAGAAGATGATAAGCTGCTCGAAGGCTTTGGTATCGCCGGCCTGCGCGAGCGCGACGAGTCGTGTCTGAGAAGCTGAGTGCTCGCTTGCCGCGTCATGCTCGGGCAAAGCATTCATTATCAGGATAAGTCTGTCTGCGGCTTCGCTTGTCATTCGCCTGTTGGGCAACCTCTCTCCGTATAGCTCTACTGCGATATAAGAAAAAGTGTTGATAAGAAAATCAAAAAACTAACGGTCGCACGATCACACGAACAGCCGCCGCGTTTGTTTCAAGAGCTAACCAAAGTATCTTTGGAAATACAGTTGACGCGAAGCGATTGAAACCGATATTAAAAAGTTGCTTGTGGCAAAGTCTGGCGATAAAAGTTCAATTTCTCCCTCAAAAAAATGGATTCAATGCGACGAATAGACCTCAAAAAAGCGCAGGCGGCGCGCTCTCATACGATCCGCGACATCAACCGTCAAATCGTTCTCAATTACGTTCGCGAGCGCGAGCAGATTTCGCGCGCAGACATCGCACGCGAGACGGCGCTACAGCGTTCGACGGTCTCGACCATTGTCGAGGAACTAAAAACCGAAGGTCTCATCGAAGAGATCGGGGCAGGGAAATCAACGGGTGGTCGCCGTCCCACGCTTCTGCGCATACGCGCTGCGGGCGCGCTCGCCATCGGCGTGAGCATCATGCCTTCGCAAACTATCGTCGCGACGAGTGATCTGGCGGGGCGAGTCCTCAGACGCGAAGAATTTCCCGTTAGCAAAAGAACGGATGAGACGCTTTCGATCATCGTCGATTGCGTGCGCGAAATGGCCTCGAAAGAGACCGAACAGGCTGTGGCAGGTGTCGGGATTAGCCTGCCCGGTCTGGTCGAGCCTCAAACAGGACGAGCGATCTACATTCCATACTTTCGCTGGCGCGATTGGGCTATTGCTGAAGAAGTCAACGCCGCGACGGGCCTTGCCGTTCGCGTTGACAACGATGCAAACGCTGCGGCGCTCGCAGAGCTTTGGTTCGGACGGCCGGAGATTTCAGACGCGCGCGACTTTATTATGGTGCTTGTCGCTGAAGGCATCGGGACGGGGATTGTTTTCGACGGGCAGATCTATCGTGGCGAGCGCGGAGCGGCGGGCGAATTCGGTCATATGATCGTCGGTCAACAGGCACCGACCGCTTGTTCGTGCGGCAATCATGATTGTTGGGAAGCGTTTGCTTCAGAGCGCGCAGCGATTGCGCGCTATTGTCATCTGGCCGGCAACGGCGCAGCGAAGATTAGTTTTGAAGAGATCGCTGAGCGCGCGCTTGGAGGTGAACCCGCCGCCATCGAAGCGCTCTCAGAAATGGCGCATTATCTCGGCATCGGCATCTCGAATCTGATTGTCGGGCTCAGCCCCGAGACGGTCGTCGTCGGCGGAGGAATCGCGCGTGCGTGGTCGCTTATTTCGGCCTCGCTCGGAGAGACTATTCAGCGCAGCATTCGTCGAGGTCTTCCTTCAGCGCGAATTGTCGCATCAACGCTCGGCGATCAGCCGACCTTGATGGGAGCGATTAGTCTCGTGCTCTCACGTAAATTTGGTCTGGCTGAGAGTTGAGATAAGACGTGCGAATAGACAATAAAACGAGCGTTGACGAGCGGGCTATTTGAGATATGCCATCTACACGCACTAGTGAGCGTTTTCATGTCTGCAAACCCGATTATGCCAGAGATAATTGACGATGAATCTTCTGTTAGTCTCTAGTGAGAAGCAGATTTTTGTTTGCGCGAAATCCAATTTGTGAGAGTTAATAATGATTTGACAGAAGGTTGATTTTATATGAAAATCGACTTCGTTCAAGCAAGCAACAAACTGTTCGGAGGCGGGCTTCACAGCCGAACCTTTTAGTTTCAGGTTTTAGCCTTTTACCTCGCCATCTTTGAATCTGTTTCGAGATTTTCTCTCGGAAAGGGTCGATCTCCGACTGGTTTGTTTAGAAGCACGTTCGCGCGTGCGACCTAAATGTCATTGAAACAACTGCTAAAGTGCCCGAACCGTTTTTCCAGCCCGCATGTAGTTAGCAGTTCTTCCAACAGGTGACGTCTCTCAACGGCAGCGTGGAGGTCTTCACGGCCGGTGTCGTCTCGGAGGTTTGATTATGAGAAATCCCACAAAACAAAAGTTCCCCTTTTCACGCTTCGCGCCATCCGTCGCGATCATTCTTATGCTTGTCGCTCCTGCGTGGGCGCAGACCGAATCGGCTCGCATCCAGGGCACGGTGACGGATGCGTCGGGTGCTGCTCTGCCAGGTGCCACCATCACTGTCACTGACATTGCGACCAACCGCGTGGTCACGGCGCAGGCCGACGAAGACGGCGAGTATGCGGTCGCTTCATTGCCTCCCAGCGCTTATCGCATCGAGGTGACGCAGCCTAACTTCAAGACGACGCGCCAGGAGGTTCGTCTCGAAGTCCAGCAGGCAGCAGTCCTCAACTTTACGCTTGAGCCGGGCGGTGTCTCAGAGGTCATCGAGGTGACGGCAGGCGCGCCGCTCATTGATGCGGCCGGGTCGGCCATCGGCGAGGTGATTTCGGGTCGTCAGATCGTTGAGTTGCCTTTGAACGGTCGCAACGTACTTGAGCTTGCGCGGCTTGTTCCCGGTGTTACGCAGGGCACGCCCTCCGGTTTTGCCACAGGCGTCGGCGGAAACGCCGAGACGTTCATCAACCGCAATACGGGCGGCGCTGCGCTCTCGGTCAACGGTCAGCGCACGCAAGCCAACAATTTTCTGCTCGACGGCGTTGACAACAATGAGTCGCTCGTCAACACCATTCAAATTTTCCCATCTGCCGATGCAGTACAAGAGTTTCGCGTTCAAACGTCAGTTGCGCCAGCCGAATTTGGGCGCGGCGGCGGCGGCATTGTCAACGCGGCGACGCGTTCCGGCGCACAGGAGTTCAACGGCAGTCTCTATACCTTTATTCGCAACGACAACTTCGACGCGCTTCCAACCTTCCCGACACGTTCGGCTGCGGAACTCAACAGGCGAAATTCTTTGAACGAATTTCGGCGCGGGCAATTTGGCGGAACGCTCGGCGGCCCGCTCTACCTGCCGCGTTTTGGCGAAGGCGGAAGATCCACGATTGGCGGCAAGCGTCTCTTCTTCTTTACCGATTATGAAGGCTTGCGACAGTTTCTACCGCTTGGCAACGACATCGCCACCGTTCCAACCGAGGCATTTCGTCGCGGCGATTTCTCCGCGCTCCTTAACACTTCTGTCTCCGGTCTCTCAGCCCCGATTCAACTGACCGATCCTTTGACAGGGCTTGCCATCCCCGGCAACCGTCTCGACCTTCTGCCGGGCAACCGTCTGAATGCCGCAGGCTTGGCCTACTTAAACGCCTTTCCTCTGCCGAATCGAGGCGGCACGCAAGTGCAGGGCAACTATCAAAACACACGCGTCGAGCTGCTCAATCAGGACACGTTCGATCTGCGTGTTGACGGAACGATCAGCGATTCCAATCAAGCCTTTGGTCGTATCTCCTGGGGACGCGCCGAACAGGAGACGACTTCGCGTTTGACGACGCTGCCCGCCGGCTTCGGCTCCGGCTCAAATTTCCGGCGCACGCGTGCAGCCGTCGTCGGCCTGACGAGCGTTTTGTCGCAGAGCGTCGTCAATGAGTTCCGCGCGCAGGCCGCGCGCATCAACTTCGGCTATCAACCGCCCTTCTTCGAGCGCGCCGTGTCGGCTGAGCTTGGCATTCCTAATGCGAACCTCGACCCGCTTCGCGGCGGCGGTGCACTCATCGGCGGCTTTAACGGACAGCTCGAATACACGGGCGACTTTGGTCTCTACACCGTCCCGCAGAACACTTATCAGCTTGTTGACAGCATCTCTTACACAAACGGCGACCACACGCTCCGTTTCGGCGGCACGCTGCTGCGCCGCGAAGTCAACCTCTTCCGCCCGAATCGCGGCAAGGGCTTCTTCTTCCTCGTCGGCAACGGCGATGCCGACGGTGTACGCATCACCGGTTTCGAGCAATCAGACCTGCTCATCGGTTTTGTCCGGCAATACTCTGTCGGCCCGCCGTTTGGTACAGTCGGCACGCGCAACTGGGAGAACGCGCTATTCTTTCAAGACGACTGGCGTGCCACCTCGAAGCTGACGCTCAATCTCGGCCTGCGCTACGAATACTTTACCAACCCGACCGAGCAGTATGGCCGTCAGGCCAACTTTGATTTAACGACCGGTCGTCTGCGCGTCGCCAGCAGCCCCGACGACGCTCTAGTCAATCAAGACAAGAACGACTTTAGCCCGCGCGTCGGCTTCGCTTACGATTTGCGCGGCAACGGGCGCTCTGTGATTCGTGGCGGCTACGGCCTCTTCTATTTCCTTGATCGCGGCGGCATCGACAATCAGCTCGCGCAGAACCCTCCGTTTAGCGGCTTCTCACAGTTTGATTACGTCAATGGCTTCCGCGCGTCGCTTTCTGGTCGATGTCCGAATAACACGACCGACTCGCGTCTTTGCACTCTCCCGCTTCCGACGGGCGATGTTTCGGGCATCAATGTCAATAACCCGCGTGACGTCAGCGTGCTCGCCATCCTGCCCGACAACAAGACGGCGAACGTCCGTCAGTTCAACGTTCAGTACCAACAGCAACTGACGGATGACACAGCGCTCAGCGTCGGCTATGTTGGAACGCGTGGGCGCAATCTGTCGGTCTATTACAATGTCAACAGCGCGTTTGTCGGGCGACCGTTTAGCGCGCGACCCTTCCCGAATCTCGGCAACGTCAACGTCAGAGACGACGAAGGACGCTCGCAATACGACTCGCTGCAAACGCAGCTTGAGCGTCGCTTTTCGGGCGGCTTCCAATATCTCATCTCCTACACTTTCTCAAGGACGAGGGATAACTCGCTCGGCGCATTCGATAGCCCCGGCGTGCAGAACATCACCAACTTCGACACCGACTTCGGTCGTTCGAGCATCGACTTCCCGCACGTCTTCTCGGCCAGCTCCGTGCTTGACCTTCCGTTTGGTCGAGGTCGTCGCTATGGCTCGGACATTCCAAAGGCTCTCGATTACATCGTCGGCGGCTGGCAGCTCAACACCATCGTGCGGCTTCAGAGCGGGCAGCCTTTCGACGTGCGTCGCAACGGCGTGCTCGTCGATCTCATCGGCGACCCCTACGCTGCACCCGCCGGACGCTATTTAAACCCGGCGGCGTTCCGCGAAGTTCCGCAAGGGACGGGCGGCGCACCTTCTCGTATTGGCTCGCTTGAGCGAAACGGTTTGCGTGGTAGGCCGTTCCGCTCGGCCAATCTCGGTTTGGCGAAGAACTTCAACTTTACTGAGGAGACGCGCCTGCAATTCCGGACCGAATTCTTTAATCTGACGAACACGCCGCAGTTCAACGTGCCAAACACAGACCTCGGCAACGCCAACGACTTCGGTCGCATTCAAGGAACGCAGCTCTTTACCAACCGCCAGATTCAATTCGGCATGAGGTTAGTGTTCTAAAGATGAAAACAAAGGAGGTCGCCGTTAAAAATTTGCGGCGACCTCCCTGAAATTTCGGCGAAGCTAAATTTCGCCGAAGCGCTCTTCAACCATTGCTTGCGTTGTCCGGTCGCATGAGTGTATTCATTTGGCCGACAACGCAAAATTTTTAAGCTCCTGGCAAAAAAATAAGCTCTCGCCGCTGCTACACCTCCTGAGGCGAAGTTAATTTGTTTGGGTGAAGGTCTCTTGCGTCTTCCGCAAAATTGCTTGTCGTGAGAGCCACTTTCTATGTGCTCGTAAGAAAGAGATGATTCAGCGCCGCAGACAAAAGACGCAGCCCAATCAAAACCGTGTCTCTGTGTCTCTGTGGTTAAATCATTATCTATCACGCACGCTCCTGACAACTTGCCTCGCGTTCTTTGCCTTTGCTGTTGCAACCCACGCGCAAACAAACGCGCCGCCGCTGGTCTCAAAAGTCGAGCCGCCAAGCTGGTGGGCCAATCATTCAATCAATCCCGTTCGTTTGCTCATTCGCGGTCGCAATCTTCAAGGCGCGCGCGTCGTCTCAACACGCACGCACGTCGAGCCTTTCGGCGCGCTCACAAATGGGGCGGGCACGTATCTTTTTATCAACCTACGCATCTCTTCAAACGCCGCGCCCGGCGATTATCCTTTGACCGTTGAAACGCTCGCCGGAAAGAGTTCGATTCCATTTCGCATCAATGCGCCACTCGACCGCACGAAAAATTTTCAGGGCATCACATCGGACGACGTGATCTATCTCATCATGCCCGACCGCTTCTCTGACGGCGACGCATCGAACAATGTGCCCAAAGACGCGCCGCCCGATGCCAACGACCGTGCAAACGCGCGCGCGTGGCACGGCGGCGATTTGCGAGGCATCATCAACCGTCTTCCTTATCTCAAAGAACTCGGCGTAACTGCGCTTTGGCTCAATCCCTGGTATGACAATTGGAACGGCCTCAATCGTTGCGACAAGCCCTGGTGTCCCAA
>CBDUCU010000056.1:0-12669 GCA_965365725.1 uncultured bacterium
ACGGATTTTGTCGATGTGCCTGTGGCCGGGATGATTGATAAATCTTACGCCGACCGCCAGCGCAGCACGATTCGTCCTGACCGCGCGTCTTTGAGCAGCGAAATCTGCGCCGGAAATCCTCCGGGCGTAAAAGCCGATGCGCCCAAAGAGGTCTGCCCGACAAAACAGGCGAGAGCGGAATCCGAAGAGACGACACACTTTACAGTCGTCGATGCGGAAGGCAACGCCGTCTCAAACACCTATACGCTCAATGATGGTTTTGGCTCGAAGGTCGTCATCAAAGGCACGGGCGTTTTGATGAACAACGAGATGGACGATTTCGCCGCAAAACCCGGCACGCCCAACATGTATGGATTGATACAGGGCGAGCGCAACGCCGTCGCCGCCGCGAAGCGTCCGCTCTCGGCGATGACACCAACCTTTGTCATGCGTAAAGACGGCACACTCTGGTTTGCCATCGGCTCGCCCGGCGGCCCGACCATCATCAATACGGTTCTACAGGTCGTCACAAACATCGTCGACTTTGATATGAACATCCAGCACGCCATCGACGCGCCGCGCATACATCATCAATGGCTGCCTGATGAGATCGTCTATGAGCCATACGGCATGTCTGCTGACACTTTTCGCGCGCTTCTTGGGCGCGGCCACAAACTTACTGAAAGGCCGCGCTACATGGGCGACGCGCATGGCGTGATGATCGAAGAGAAGACCGGCGTGCGACTCGGCGCAAGCGACCCGCGCAACTTCGGCGCGCCCGCAGGCTATTAAATCAAATATTCGGGGGAGATTCTGGATGAACGTTCTGGTTCTCAATAGCGGCAGCTCAAGCATCAAGTTTCAACTGATTGCAACCGACCTTGCGCGCATCTCGCAAAACGCCGACGAACGCCTCGCACGCGGACAGATCGAGCGCATAGGCGGCGAATCAGTGATCAACCTTCAGGTTGAGGGACGCGAAAAACAGAGAACGGCAGCGCAGTTGAGAGACACACGCGCCGCAGTTGACTACATCATCCGCTGGGCTGTCTCAGAGCAGAGCAACCTGCGCGGCATCCGGGGCGTAGCGGATATCGACGCGGTCGGCCACCGCGTCGTACACGGCGGCGAGCGTTTTAAGCAGAGCGTTCTGATCGATGATGAAGTGCTTCGCGGGATTGAGGATTGCATCGAGCTTGCGCCGCTTCATAATCCTGCGAACGTCAAAGGCATCAGGGCGGCGCGCGAGGCTCTGGGCGCATCCATCCCGCAGGCTGCGATCTTTGACACGGCGTTTCACCAGACGATGCCGGAGCACGCCTATCTTTATGCTCTGCCTTACCAGCTTTATCGCCGACACAAAATCAGGCGTTACGGTTTTCACGGTACTTCGCATCGCTACGTTGCCTATCGTTATAGACAATTGCAGGGCATCACGCGCGAAGAGACAAAAGTCATCACAATCCATCTCGGCAACGGCTGCTCGGCGGCGGCGATTCTAGCGGGTAATTCGGCGGATACGTCGATGGGGATGACGCCGCTCGAAGGTCTCGTGATGGGAACGCGCTCGGGCGACGTCGATGCGGCGATCATCGACTTCATTGCCGCTAAAGAGGGTTCTTCGATACACGAAGTGGAAAATCTTCTCAATAAACAGTCCGGCCTGCTCGGTATTTCGGGTCTGACCAACGACATGCGCGAGCTGCTCGACGAGGCGCGCGAGCACAGAGACCGTCGCGCACTTCTCGCTATCGACATCTTCAGCTACCGCGTCAAGAAATACATCGGCGCATATCTGGCCGCTATGAACGGTGCCGACGCAGTCATCTTCACGGGCGGCATCGGCGAGAATTCCCCGGAGATACGCGCGCGCATCTGCAGTGGCCTCGAATGGCTGGGCCTTGAATTGGATGAAGAGCGCAACAAAGCCTGTGTGCGCGGGCGTGAAGGGAAGATTACAAGCGACGGGTCGAGGTTGGCTGCTTTTGTCCTGCCGACGGATGAAGAATTGCTGATTGCGCGCGACACCGTGAGGTGCGTCGAAAGAGTCTCGCCGCGTCAGTAATCAATAACATCTCGCGTTCGAATGAGCGTGAAACAGTTGCGTTATTATCAATCTTGCATGTTAAACTCCAGCACCTCGTTGGCAGTCTCTTTGTGATATCTCAATCGTAAACCTCGTAGGGAAGTTCGCCGAACGCCAAAACCCCCGTTCAAAAGTTAATTTCGGAATCGGCGTAAAGCGATCAGGCTTATTCAGACGGCAGGCAAAGCTTTGTCCCTGAAAGGAGAGTGTGCAGATGGCAGCAGTAATGTGCAGTGTTAAGGGTTGCAAAAATTGGGCGAAGTCGAATGGCTATTGCTCTGGGCACAGTAAGCAATATATGAAAAAGCTGGTGGGCGAAGAGGGCAACAAGAAGGCGGTGATGGTGCCGAAGGTGACAAAGGTTATCAAAAGCGACAGCGACGCTTACTATGGCGGCGGCGCTAACGAGCCTCACGTGCACGTCTATCCGGGCGGCGCGCACCTCAAACTCGGCGGGGACCGTTATAATCTAGTGAAGAAGGGGATCATATACACTTCAACAGTTAATTCGGCTTACGAGGCGCTCGATAATCATGCTCTGGGCGACACTTTAAGGCCCTGGGTCGATGCGGCTTTGAAATACTTCGGGAAATAAATTACAGGAGACAGACTAAGAACCGTCTGCGATAACGGTCGGGCAGCTTACCGCGTCTGCCTGCCTACAGCCGCAGACGGTTTTTTCTTGCTTACAAAAAGCCTACTCATAACTCAAAGCTTCGACCGCATCCTGGCGAGCCGCGCGCAGAGCCGGATAGAGCGCGCCGAGCGTGCCGCCTACCAAACCGATGCCAAGCGCAATCAAAAGCCATTTGGGTTCGATGTCAACGGTCAGCGAGGTCGTCCGCATAACGATAAAGCGTGCCGCCAGCGTGAGGACGAGTCCGAGTATCACGCCGAGCACGCTGACGATGAGCGCCTCCTGCTCGATGATCCAGGCGATGGTCGTATTCGGCATGCCGAGCGATTTGAGTATGCCGATCTGACGCGTGCGCTCGGTGACGGTTGTGTACATCGCAAGCAGGATGACAAGCATGCTGATTGAAGCCGCGACCGCGACGACGACGTTGATAAAGACGTTGAGCGCCGGAACGCTCATCGCATACATCTCCGGCAAATCGCGCATGAGGATGATTTGATCGTCGGGAAATTGCGCATGGATGCGCTCTGAAACCATCTCCTGCTCCTGCGGATTTATGCACGAGACGAGCACGGCTGTCGCGCGTCCTTCCGCTCCGACCTGTTGTTGCATCGTCGCCAGAGGAATCTTGATGCGTCCGCCGCCGGGCGGTTCATATATGCCGACGATCTTAAATTCACGTTCATAGAGCGTGACCGTGTCGCCCAAATTAGCTTTCCTCTCAGCCTTCCAATATGAATCGACGATGGCTTCGTCGCCGCGCTCGGCAAGACCGCGACCTTCAATGATTTTTAGACCTGAAAGCTGCGCGTAATCCGCAAAGGGAATGCCGTCGATGATACGCATGCCAAAGCCTCGGTCGCTCCCGACCGTGTTCTGTCCGATGGGTACGGCAGCGCGCACGCCCTCGATACGCGCGATCTCATCAGCGCGCGAAACATCGAGACCGAAAGGTTGCGCGCCGCTCAACCCAAAAGTGCCTGCGGCGCGCACCATGACTTCTGCGCCGACGCCGGCCTCGCGTCGTCCGCGCTCGCGCAAAACGCCGTGAGCGAGTCCGACAGTAAAGACGACGAGCAGAACCCCAACTGCGACACCCAGAATGCTGACAAAGGTGCGCGCGGGGCGATGCGCTATGTTTGAGAATACGAGATTGTCCATTGCAATTTTCAAACGCGGATACCGGGCCGCGATTTTGCGCGCGGCAGAAGTCCCTGCGCGCGACATGATCGTGAGCAATCCAAAGACCGACCAGACGACCATCCCGGCCTTGCGCACAATACCAAGCGCGATGCCGGTGGCGGTCGTGAATCCAAGCGTCTTGAGGATAAAACCCGTGCCGCCTTCATAAACTCCGATTGTCGCCGGAACAAAACCAAAGACCAGATTGATAATTTTGGTCAGCGACTCAATGATATATGGAACATGTGCGCGCGTGTCAAAGCCGAGCATCTTGAGTGCGGCCCAGACTTCAAAGACAGATGCCGCATGCGATAGCAGGTCGAAGCCGACGACGAGTGCAAAGGCAGTCGGTCTCTGCCGGAAAAAGGTATAAACGTTGGATTCGACGTGGCGTATGTGCTCGCGCCGTTTGATTAGCGCGCGACGCTTAAAACCGATGCGGATGAGCGCATTGACGGTTTTGGTCGCAGGCGACATGCGTTGCACTACCGCATAGGAGACAGCCGTCAGCGCAATAAACATACCGGCAGCGATGCCCATCACGGGATAACGCGCCGCATCTGGCAGATCAAAAGTAAAAAGCAAAAGAAGCGCGCCCGTTGAAATAAAGAGCGCCACCGAAAGATTGTAAAGAAGATTGTCGATCAGCAACGCCTGTACGCCGACGGCCAGCGGCACGCGCTTGCGCAAAAGCGCGGCCTTTGTCGCTTCGCCGAGCACAGGGCCTGTAAAGGTCAGAAACGTGACGGCCTCGCCCCCGATTCGCGCGGCAAAGGCCTGAACAAAAGTAAAACGTCTGTGCTCGCGCGGGAAGGCCGTTCGCATCGCGAGCGTGCGAAACGTGTGGCGCAGACCGATGATGCCCAACAGCAGAAGGAAACCATAGCCGACACGCGAGAGCGCGTCGAATATCGGAGCGAGCCCGATCTTGTTGATAAGAAAAACGAGCAGAGAGAGACCGAAGAGAAAGGCTACGATGTGCAGAATTGTGCCCGAGCGTCGGGTGCGTTTGGGCGCAGCCTGCGACATGCTTTGTCCGGCACGTGCTTCGATCTGCGTGGGCGTAGTATTCACTGACGGGTATAACTGACGAAGTTTTGCGTTTTGATAAAGGCGGAGTCTACCACGAAATTACATAGCAGAGGTGGTGCTCGGCAAAGACAATTTAATATGCTCGGCCATGGAACGTGCGTTGCCCCGCAAGATAGACCAATCTCAAAGAGGTCAGAAGTTTTGCTGAAGATTTAAGCTGTTGGCAATGGGTGCGGCATCTTTCTCGATCTGTGGAAATAAGTCTTTGATGATCGGGCCGGGAAATGAACGGAAGCCCATCTGCCAGAGAATTGGGACGGGGCGAGCGCCGGAATCTAGTTGTCCGGTGAGGGCGAAAAGCGTCGGAACGAAACTCAGGCTGTCGTAAGGTTCTGCAATCACATAACCGCGCGGAATGCCTGTGCGCGCGCCGCCCGCAAACATAAGCGTCGAGCGCGTCGAGACGCGGAAGAAAGAGCCATGATTGCCGCCGGGGTTAAAGCCGCGCACATCAAAGTTCCATTGATCATTGGCAAGCACAAGCAGGTCTGACTCGACCAGTGCGCGCTGGCGTAGGCGAAAGCGACGAATGAGACGCTCGTCTTTTGTGATGGCTTCGGCGTTCGCGTCGAGTCGTTCGTAAGAATGGCGTGCCAACTGTTCATGCAATCCGACGACCGCGTTTGAGTAGAGCGTGCGGTGGGCAGCGCGAAGCCATTCCGTATCGGTATGCCATTCTCCGAGCCATGTTGCACGCTCATGGCCTGCGGGTAGTTCGAGATTTGCGTCTTCCCAAATCTTGAGAGGAAAACCGGCGTTCCACATCGGGCGTTCAAATGTGATGGCACCATCTTCCGTCTGCCTTAGATTAGCCACCGGCAGATAACGAAGAAGCGGGCGGCCATCCGTGCCCGTGCGCGAGAGAATAAGTGCTTGGCGCTCAGCCGCAGATTGAAGCCAAATGGCTTGCTCGGCACGCAAATCGCCCACCAATGTATTGCCAAAAGATTCGACCGGAATACGAAGCGCGACGAAATCGACGGGGCGGCTTGCCACGCCGGGCTGCACGTTGTTGCGAGCTACTAAATTCGGGAGCAGCGAAAAATAGTTGACGCGTTGAAAACTTTTCTCGTTGTCGAGCGAGCCGTCCATCTTGAGAACAAGACCGGAAGGCGACAGACCGACGATGTATCGGCTCATGTCAGCGACGTTGTTATGCTCGCCCATTGCGCCCGCTGAAATAAGGTCTTCGATGCGCAGCTTGAGCGGGTCAAAAGCTTCGCGTCGAAGCGCAAGAATCTTTGTTAAAGCGTCAACATATTGTTTGTATTTGCGCTCGTCAGTCGTCCACGAATCAAGCCGCGCAAACTGTCTGACAGATTCGTGATGCTTACCCGCATCCTGTTCCTCTTTTGTAAACTTTTTCTGCTGCGTCTCGACGCGCGCTCTCTGCTTTTCAATCAGACGACGCAGCGCCCCCAGTTCTTCATTCAATTCATCAATCGTTCGCTGCCAGACGGCGCGGTGCGATGCGATGGATGAAAAGAGCGCTTCTGTGGCAGCACGGCGAAGATCGGGCGCGAGGTCTTTGCGTTGAAGTTGTTGGAGAAGAATATGTATGAGATTGAAATTTGAATTTCGCAGGTGAATTGAGGCGCGTTCATTGCCGTCGAAATCGACGAGCGCTGTCGGGTAAGCGGTGCTCTGACCTTTAAGATAAAAAGATTGCTGAGAAGTCGTGTGGATAAGCGGGATCAATGGATACACGCCTTTGACCGCGTAGTCGTTCATCAAACGTCTTTTAGTAACGACGTGATGCCCGCCGCCCTCGGCGCTCGCCAAAAGCTTGACGAGATTGTATCCCTGACTATAGACGCGCTCGTCGGAGTTTGTGCCGTGATCGGAGACAAGCACAAACGCGGTCTCCTCTGCGAGAGGCGACTTGCGTATCCCCATCCAGATGCGTCCGACGAGAGCGTCCAATTCTTGCAGCGCGTGCAGATGCGACTCTCGGTCGCGATTGTGATGCGTGGCGTGGTCGAAGTCGGTGGTATAAAAATCGAGATAGCGAATCTTCGGGTCGGATAATTTCTGCAACAGCTCTCGCTCCTGCTGCTCAAAGAGGATCGAGCGCGAGTTGATGCCTGTATTCCATTCATAAAAAAGATCACCCGGACTGCGCGACGTAAAACGATTCTTTAGTCCACGTTCAAGCGTCGTCCATCGCAGCCCTCGCTGGTACAGTTGAAAACTGAGGTGTCGTTCGGTGTAAGGATATGCGTCGGCGAGAAGCGGGATGCCGAGTTCGTCGAGCGTCTCAGGGCCGGGCATGTCGATGCGACGACTCGCGACGTTGGCAATCCAGAAGGGAATAAAGTTCAGATAGTCGTATGAGTGAAGCGTAAAGCGGTCAAACTCGACGTTGCCCTTGATTTGTAGATGCTGGCCCGTATCGAGGAGCGACCATGAAGGCCCGGACAAACTCATCCCGCGCGTGTAAAAATTTTCGAGACGCGTCCCCGACTTGTAGAAAACGTGGTCGATCCAGGGCAGAAGGCTCTTTCCTGTGTGCGGGTCGAGCTCGCGCACAAAGCGTTCGACTTCGTGGTAGGGAAGGCCGTCAACCTTGAGCAGAACGAGACGCTTGGCTTGCCCGTGCGCAAGCGTCGAAGCAAGAAATAGCGAGACCAAAGCGCAAGCCAGCGCACTGCGCGCCGATTGAAGAAAATTGTTTCTCATTGACCGATGGATGCGGCGATGACTTTTGCGTCAGCCGCTTTGATGCGTTGCTCCTCGCGCATGGCCATACGTAGATAATTTGCGCTCAGCAAACGCATCGCGGGGTCGATCTCGGGTGACTGATAGATGCGTAGAAGCTCGTTTTTGGCCGTCTCGCTGTTAATCCGGTAGAGACAGTTAAGCGAAAGACGGCGCGTCTCTTCATCTTCTGTTTGACGAAAGATGCGCCCTGCGGCTGCCGCCGTCTTTGCATCGGCTGCCGAGCCGTGCTCGGCGATATAACGCAAAGAACGTTGAACTTTTTCGATATCCCACGCGACCTCGATGAGCGGACTCGATTTTGAAACCTCCCGCAGAAAACGCCGGTGAAAGGCGAGCTTTCGACCGGCATCGAGACGCTCTTTGACCTCTGCATCAGCGCCCGATTCACGATGTTTGTAAAGCCCGAGACTCAGGATGTTGGCGAGTCGAAAAACGGTGCGGCCCGCGCGCCCGTGTTTGACAGGGACGAGTTCGGCGAGACGGTCGCGCTCAATTTTCGCCGTCAAACCCTGTGGGTTCTTTGCAAAACGGATAAGCGCGTCGTATTGCTCGCGCGCCAGACGCGTTTCTGCCTCAACATCGTTTTCCAAAGGGTTGATCGAGACGCGTTCGATGCGGCTGCTGATCTCTTCTCTCAACTGCGGATCGAGCGAAGCATCGAGCGACAAAAAAAGCTTTAGTTGCGAGAGCGCACGCAGTCGCGTCGGTTGATTAAAGTCGATGCCGCGTCGTCCCGTCACAAAGTCCAAAACTGTGCGACCGAGAAAATAGTGTATGTCGCCAAATTTTGAGAGAGCGAGGACGTTGCGCGCCAAGTCTTCGATGATGCGACGCGATATCTCGCGCCGCTTAGGGTTCCCGCCGTCTCGAAGGTCAACCAGCAGGATAGGAATCTTCGGATGTTCAAGACCGTAGAGAGCAAGCGGAATCATCTCGACGCGTCGTGCGCCCACTGCATCGGGCGTGACAGGGTGGTTCTCAGCATCGAAATAACGCACTTCTGTGTGGCCGCGCCAACGCGCCAGATCGTTGTCGCGCCAGGGGCTTTTGATACTCAAAAAACGGCTGTTGAATTTTCGATTCCGATTTCGTACGAGGTCTTCGCGTGCGACCCAAAGCATCGCATGCAAAGTCTCGCCGTCGGGCATCTCCAAAGGCTCAAAATAGAGCCCTTCGGCTTCGGCGCGCTGGCGTAAGAGTTCCCAATTGTGGCCGCGTGTGTCGCGCCAGGTAAATATTTGATTCCGGTAATGGCGTTCAAGATAAGCGTCGTCGACTATACCGCCGAAAAACTTGTCCGTGAGCATCAGACGAGATTGAATCTCTTGTAGCTCGGAGAGCGAAAGAGCAGGGTGTGCGCCGGATTCGGCTTCATAAAGAGAAAGAATGGCGAGCGCGCGGATGATGTGTGCCTGTCGATAGGCGCGCGTGTTGCGATCAAAGGCGCTCGCCGTTGATTTGACGATTACGCCGTAAGGATTGAAAAGAACGTTTTGCAGCGCAAGCCACAAGAAGCGATTCCAAACGTCTCTATCTGCCGCCGACAGGTCGAGCACAGGTGGCGGCATGCCATCTTTAACGGAGCGTTTTTTGTTGCTGACCCTCGCATAGAGAAACGGAACGATTGACGCTGCTCTTTGAAGCGCGCGCGGTCGCGTATAGCTGTGCGTCCAGACATAACGCAGGCGGTCGTTCTCCGGGTCACGGTCGCCGAGCGTGTCACGAAGAATCGTGACCAGAGGCACTTCGGATGTCACATCCGTCGAGTTGCCGACGAGACTGCCGAAGATTGTCAAAAGCTCTGCTTCGTCGCCGACAGGCAACACTTCCATGCGAAAAGGCGTTGCCTGGGGCGTGCGCTTAGCCTGTTCATCTGTTTGGGTGAGAGCCTGCCCGGACGCTTGCAGCCCTGTCGAAAGATAAGGCGCGACGAGAAGTGCGACAGCGAGAAAAAGCGTTGTGGCCTTGTGGGTAACTGTTTTCGAGGGAGCGCTCGTCATTCGATGAAAGCTTCCTTCTTAAATCAAAAGCTCCTTGTGGAGCAAAAAATCTGCGCTAAAAAATCAGACAAAAGCCTCAATCAGCGAAAACAACTTACGTTCTCAAGTGTGGCTTTGTTGCGGGGCAACGTGCGTGCCGTTCAAATAAAGCGGGGCGAAAAAAATAGTAGTGCGACAAACGAAAATTCCGATGCAGTACGGATTTCAATGCGTTGCCATTATAAACTTCATTTGAGCAGAGCCGACACTTTCTCTTGAGTCGCAGCATCAAGAAGATAGATGCGTGATGCAAGCGTTTCTCCCTGTCTGATTTGCGCGACGGGAACGCTTTCGTTGAGAAGCAATTGCGTCACAAGGTCGTTGCTAAAGTATCTGCGCCCGCGCGCAAGCACAATAACGTCGCCCGTTTGTAACTGCGAAAGCGCTTGCGGGTCGGAAAGCGAGACGGAGACAAGATCATTCCTTCCCGCGAGCCTTAAGTAATAGGTAAACAACTCGGGGGTTTCATTTGCCACGCGCACGCCCTGCGACGCAATTTTTGCAATCTGAAGTGCCGCAAGCGGCGTGCTTCCGTCATAAAACTCGTCATGCGGAAAATATGCGCCTGCGCGTGGCGCACCGCCGCCAAACACATTCGTGTAGAGCCGATAGTGCGGCGCAGCGCTCGCGGCTGCGTAAACCGAAAGCAAGACGGCTGCCACCGGCAGCGACAGCCGCGCGCACGTTGCCACAAAAGAAGAGAGTTTTTGTTGCGCGGCGAGATTCGTTATGTAGAGGGTTAGAGTATAAAGGCCGAGCGCTGCGATGATGAGCACGACTGGAAGCGCGAACGTAAAATAACGCGTAAACTTTCCGCCCATAAATGTAAAGGGAAAGAACCAGAAAAAGAGCCAGAAGAAGATGAAATAGCGTCCGTCGCCTAGTCGTCTGAAAAACAGAAGCGGAAGCCCGGCGATAAGTCCTATGACGGTCAGCGGAGGAAGCTTTACGCCAATAAAGACGTAATAAAAATGCCAGGGCGAACCCTTGAGCCAAAGCGTCATCTGATTGCGATAGAGCGTGCCGAGATACTCGTAAGCATCATGCCCGATCCGTTTTTCTCCGGCGAAGATGCGCATCTCCTGCCACGTGCCGGGCAGCAGAATCGTCGGGTTGCAGATGATAAAGGCCGCGCCCATGACAGCAAAAAAGATGAGCCACTTGCGTTTGCCTAAACGCCAGCGCGTGCTCTTTACGCCTTGAAATGCGTAGTAGTAGCTGGTGCTGATGGCGAGAAAGTGCGGAACGTATTTCGAGGCCAGCATCGCGCCGAACGAAGCAGCCGTCGCCCAGTAAAAAAGATCTGGACGACGCGCGCCCTCTTCCGCCACTCTCTGACTGCGCAGCCAAAAGACGTTTGCCAGCAGAAAAAAGAAGACGAGAAAACTGTCTTCTTTGGCGATACGATTAAAACCTATTGCCGCCGGGTCAAAGGCCCAGAGTCCTGCCGCGAGAAGCCCGACACCTACGCCGAAAAGCTCGGCCGCTACGAGAAAGATGAGACAAGAAGTAAGCGCGCCCAAAACTGCGCCGGGCAGACGCGCCGCCGTCTCTGTAGAAATCGATAGATTCGCGTTCGACGCAACAATTGAAGATTTATTCCACGCCTCTGCTGCAATAATCGAGGCGGCGAGCATCGCTTTCATCAAAAAAGGATGCTCGCCGTTGGCGGGTGTCAAACCGTTGGCGCGATACTCGGCAACGGCTTTGACCTTGTTCAATTCGTCCTCGCTCAACCCTTCTGCGTCGAGACGGTAGGCGCGAAAGCCCAAGCCAAAGACGACAAAAATTACGAGCGCTGAGAGAACCAGTTTGCGACTCGCGGAGCGTGCGGCTTGTTCGGGGAAGAGGTCTGGCGTAAGACGCGCCGTCCTCACGGCTGTGGCGGGTGCTGACAAATCTAATCCGGCTCTCCGTAGAAAAATGTTTCTCAAACCCAGGACAAGCTGCGACGCGCGAACGACGAGAAAAAACGGGGAAGCGTAGCCCGCAGGCAAGCGTCGTGTCAAAAACGCTTTTGATGAAAAGTATATGATTTCAACGCGATTGATTTGTCGGTAGCGACGGGGTGCGTGCGTCTTTCGCAGGAGATGCACTGGCGGTTGCGTCCGCCGTCGAAGCGTCGGGTAATTTCCATCCCGCGCGTTGGAGCAAGGGAAAAGCGAAGTCGATGGGCGAGGCGAAGTTGACGTTCTGCATCTGTACGAACATGCCGAAGTTGACACCGATGACGCGACCCGATTGACCAAACAGAGGCGCGCCCGATGCGCCCTCGGCGCTGCTTGCGGAATAGACGATGCGCTGATTCTGCACGTCTGTGATGTGGCCCTGCGTTGTCAGCGGGCGGATAAAGTTTCGCTCGGCCAAATGGCTCAAGAGAAGACTGAGCGAAGAGCCGTAGCGTTGCTGGATGCTGATTGATTCAGCATCGGGAAGCGTGGCAAGAATGCGCTCCTCGCTTGTCGGGTAACCCATCAAAACGACGGTCTTACCGATGCCGGCGGCATCCGACTCTTTGTCGAGCGGAAGCGTCGGCAAAGTAGCGGGCACTTCGCGGCCTTCGATCAGACAGACGGCCAAATCATCGCGCTGCGAAGTCTGTTTGACGCGCAGAGGAAAACTCTGGCCGATGCCGGGAAAATAGACGACCAGACGCGTCAGCTTAAACTGCGCGTTGACGCTTGCGCCGATGACCTGTGCGCTTTCGTCTGCCTTCCAGGGCTCGACGGCGAGATGCCGATTTGTAACGACGTATCCGCCGCCGACGTGAAAAGCCGTTCCCGCAAACTCTTTTTCAAAAAACTCGCCCGCCCCGTCGGGTGTCAACACGGGCTGCTCGGCAGGATTGGCCGTTTCATCAGAAGGGTTGGCCGCCGTTGGATCCGGATAGCGCATCTGCCGGCCCGTACCTTTTTCGACGAGAATATAGCTGC
>CBDUCU010000057.1:0-12636 GCA_965365725.1 uncultured bacterium
CGCGGATTTTATCGTTGTCGGTCGCGCAATCCTCAACGCACCCGACCGCGCTCGCGCCGCACAGGAAATCGTTGAAGAAATTGTCGGCAGCGAGTCGTAAGCTGCGAGCAGTAAAAACTATTAGTTCATTTACTGTTTACGGCTCAAAACTCTCTGCTCATTGCTTGATTAATAATGGCTCCAAAATATCTGAAACAGGGGAGCGGCCCTGCGTTCGTCTATGTCTCCGGCGTGGATGGAACGGGGAAGCTCTTTTTCAAACAGGCGACAGACCTTGCGCGCGACCACACAGTGATTAGCTTTCCTCTGCGCGGCGAGGGTCGTTATGGGATGTCGCAGCTGGTCTCGGACGTAACCTCTATCGTCAACGACGCGGGTTTTGAGCGCGCCACTTTTCTTGGCGAAAGCTTTGGCGGGCTGCTCGTGATGGCGACGGCGCTTGAACGGCCTGAAATGTTCGAGCGCATGATTCTTGTCAATACCTTTCCACATTTCAGACAACGGACAAAGATTCACTTTGGCGTGGCGCTCTTTTCCGTCATGCCCTACGCGCTGATGAAAGCGCATCGAACACGCGCCGCGCGGCACGTTCTTTTTAGCCGCGACGTTGAAGAGCAAGACCGTCGAACATTCCGCGAGCACACGCGCATCGTGCCGCGCGAGGGTTACATCTCGCGCCTGCGCATCATCCGCGATACGGATTTGCGCCCGCGTCTTTCCGAGATCGACGTGCCGGCGCTCGTCGTCGCAGGCACTTCCGACCGCTTGATTGACAGCGTCGGCGCTGCAAGAATAATCGCTGAAGGCCTTCCACGTGCTAAGCTAAAGCTTTTGGAGGGCACAGGCCACACGGCGCTTCTATCAAGTCGCGTGCGCGTGCGTGACTGGTTACGCGAATTTGACGAGATTTAAGAGCCGCGCTTTCTGGAACGACCGCTCAACTCAGCGCGTTTAATGCGAGAGCGTGATTTGAGTTTTATACAAAGTACTTTTGTATTTCACGAAAAGCACTTTTATTTTTAAGGCGAAGCGGCGTGAGACGCTCGAAGAAGGGATCAGACGATTGATTCTCAGAAGACATTCAAGGCTTGCGGCACTTGCCCTTGTCTCTTTTTTTCTCTCACAATCTGCCGCGCACGTCTTCTCTCAAACGCGCACCTCAGATATCGCTCTCGTTCCCTTCTCTTCCGCTACTTACCGCGTCGGCGAACGTCTCTCCTACAACGTCTCGTTCTCAAATTTTCCAACCGCCGCGCACGTCGATATGCTCGTCGCAAGTCGCGGTCAGCACTTTGGACGTGAAGGGGTTGAGCTTCGCGCGCATGTCGAAACAATGGGCGTGGTGAGTGCCGCGCTCTATGCAATCAATAACGACTATACGGCGTTTGTCGATCCGACTTCGGGCATGCCTTACAGACTCCGGCAAGTTATTCGTGAAGGCTCGCGCGCCGCAGACTTTGGCGCCGCGCTCGGACTACCGACAGACGCCTTCATACCCGCCGGTCGAGACTCGACGCCCGTCCCCGGAACATTGGATTTGTTGTCGGCGCTTTATCGACTGCGCGCGCTGCCGCTCGCACAGGGCGCAACCTACACGCTTCTCTTGCAACACGACTCAACGCCTTATGAAGTCGAAGTGCGCGTCACGGGGCGCGAGTTGTTAAAGACAAACATCGGCTCGTCAAACGCCATCGCCACACAGGTGCGTGTGCCCGGCAACCGCGCGCTTAACGACTATCGCATTCAAATCTATTTTTCCGACGACGCTCTGCACGTGCCTCTGGTCGTTACAGCGCGTCATCAAGCGGGCGAGATTCGCGCCGAGCTTGCGTCCGTCGAGATGCTTGCGGAAGCAGCGACCCAAGCGGGACAAAACGGCCCGCAAAAACTTACACCTCAACCCGAATCGCGCGATCAACAGATAATTCTCCCTCAACCAACAGGCACTGCTCCGGGGCAAACAAGACCCACGCTGACGGCCACGCCGCAAGCGACACGGACAGGTGCGGCTGCGCCGGTCGAAGCTCCAGCAGATTTGCCCTTCAAGGTCGGCGAACAACTCAACTTTAATTTCTTTGCCGGGCCAAACGCTCAACCCGTCGGCACGGCGAGTTTTCACGTACGCGCACGCGCACGCTATTTCAATCGCGATGGACTTTTGCTGACAGTCCAAATGCAAACCACCGGCGCAGGGCAGACGCTCTTTCCCGTCAACGATCAGATTAGCTCTTACGTCGATGCAAATACGCTCGTGCCCTTCCGCACCGAGCTACGGCTTCAAGAGGGACGACGACGTGCAAACTGGATTGTTTCCATCGATCAGGATCGCGGCAATGCTCTCTTTGACGACGGCACGCGCGTCGACATCCCAGTGGGCACGCACGATCTGTTGAGCGTCTTTTATGCGCTGCGCTCATTCGACCTGACGCCCGGACGGCAAAATCGCGTCTCCCTGCTACTCAACAAACGTCCGCGTCTTCTTTCCGTGACGGCCATTCGACGCGATCAGATTGCGCTCGGCGGACAAAGCATCCCGGCCGTCGAACTCTCGCTCGTCACAAGCGATGCTGAGGGCGACCGTTTTTCTCTGCGACTCTGGGTCAGCACAGACAAACGTCGTTTGCCCTTGCGTCTGACCGCGCAAACGCCGGTCGGTTTGGTTCGAGCCGATCTTGCGATCATCCCAACCACGCTTCAATAAAAAAAGAGATTGAAATTTCTCAGAAATCAATAGACCCCGCCCTTTTTGAAATTGAAATCTAATTTCAACCGTGAGATACTCATTCAGGGATTTTCGGAAAGGAGCCGATCTTTCCCTTCCTCTGTATGTCGATGCAACTGCTAATGGATAGTTTTCCAAAGACGGGCGATGCAGCGAGGGACAAAGACGCGGAGAGGCTGCGGCCTCTGGACGCGCTCGCGGTCGGTCGCTCTGCGCGCGTTGTCAGTGTCAACGGCGAAGGCGCAGTTGCACGCCGCTTGATGGAGATGGGCATTGTGCCGGGCGCTCCTGTCAGCATTATCAGGACGGCCCCGCTTGGCGACCCCGTCGAGGTTCGCGTACGTAATTACCATCTCGCCCTTCGCCGCAGTGAAGCAAGAACGATTGTAGTCTTAAGCGATGAATGATAAGTGATGTGACAGAAGATGGAATTCGGATGATCTGAGTCAGAATGAGGAAGATGCCTTTCGTCTTTCTTCTGGCTACAGACTTCTGAATTCTGATTTCCGCTTTTCTTATCACCCCAAACAAATGAGCACGACCATTGAATCCCCTACCCCGACAATCGACAACCAAGTCGATTCATCCGGCATAGACGCAAGCGCGCAGAGACATTTGACGGTTGCGCTGGCGGGCAACCCCAATGCCGGAAAGACAAGTCTCTTTAACGCCATCACAGGTCTTCGACAGAAGGTCGCAAATTATCCGGGCGTGACGGTCGAGCGCAAAGAGGGTGTGTGGCATCTCGACGCTCACTCGTCGCCCGCACGCGTCATCGATTTGCCGGGACTCTACAGTCTTGAGGCGGCCTCTCCGGACGAGCGCATCGCGCATGACGTGCTCACGGGTAAAACAACAGGCGTGCCCCTGCCCGATGTCGTCGTCGCAGTCGTTGATGCGACCAATCTCGAACGCAATCTTTATCTCGTCACACAACTTCTTGATGAAGGCCGCCCGCTCGTCGTCGCGCTGACGATGGTTGATCTCGCCGAGCGCGACGGTCTTAAAGTCGATGCGCGGAAGTTGAGCGCCGCGCTCGGCGTGCCCGTTGTCCCCGTCACTGTCAAACAACATCGCGGACTCGCGGAGTTAGCGGCGGCTGTCTTGAGCGCAGCCCAAGCCGAAGCGCCACGTCATCGTTGGAAGCTGGCCGAGCACGCCGAGGAAGAGATTGAGACGCTGCTGCGCGCAGACTATGGCTCGCGCGAAAACGTTTTGCGCGCTCTCTATGGCGAAGACGAACTGCTTGATACGGGCGAGCGGCGCTCGCTTGTCGAGGCTGCACGCGAGCGTCTCGCGCGCGCCAATCCGCGCTGGTGGCAAGAGCCTTTGACGGCCCGCTATGAATGGATTGAGCGGGCCGCTTCGAGTGCGACGAGCGGAGCCAAACCGGGGCGCGGCTCAACCGATAGTATCGACCGTTTCGTCACGCATAGATTGTTCGGCCCCGTCATCTTGCTGGCAGTCATGCTCGTTGTCTTTCAGACCATCTTTTCATGGGCGAGCGTGCCGATGGATTTGATCGACCGGGGATTCGGCACGCTCGGCGAAGCGTTGCGCGCAGGGATGCCCGAAGGACTGCTCACGGATTTACTGGTTGACGGCGTGATCGCAGGCGTCGGCGGCGTGCTCGTCTTTCTGCCGCAGATTCTTCTTCTCTTTTTCTTTATCTCTCTGTTGGAAGACAGTGGTTATATGTCGCGCGCGGCCTTTTTGATGGACAGGCTGATGCGCGGGGTAGGTTTGCATGGCAAGGCTTTTATGCCGCTTGTGTCGAGCTTTGCGTGCGCCATTCCCGGCATCATGGCGACGCGCACCATCGAGAACCCGAAAGACCGTCTGGCGACGATCCTGATCGCGCCATTTATGAGCTGTTCGGCGCGTCTTCCGGTCTATACGTTGATGATTGCGGCCTTCTTCTCTGAAGAGAAGGCGTTCGGCTTTATCTCAGTCGGCGCGCTTATCATTCTCTCGATGTATCTGCTCGGCATCGCGGTCGCCATCTGTGTGGCGTGGATTCTGAAGCATACGATTCTCAAAGCGCCGCCCCCGCCGCTCGTGCTTGAGCTTCCGCCCTATCGCATGCCGAATCTCTGGAACGTCGCGGCAACGATGCGCAACCGCGCGTGGCTCTTTATCAAGCGTGCGGGAACGGTCATCCTCACCATCTCGATTCTGTTATGGGCGCTTGTCGCCTTCCCGCGCACAAACGCGACGCGAGAAGACGAGTCGGCACGCGCAGCCGTCACGCAGGGCGTGCGCGAGACGGGAGTCGAGGCGCGCGGCGAGACCGCGCCGGGAGTTGAAGATTCCTCTCCAAAGGCGGCAACTGCGGAAGGCGAGATGATTCGTCAGAGTTACGCGGGACAGTTGGGACGCATCATCGAGCCGCTCATCGAGCCGCTCGGTTTTGATTGGAAGATGGGCATCGGACTCGTCTCATCGTTTGCCGCACGCGAGACACTGGTTTCGACGCTCTCAATCGTCTATAACGTCGGCAAGGACGCAGAAGCGGATTCGCCTTCGCTTGTCGAAGCCGTGCGAAACGCGAAGCGACCCGACGGGCGGAGGGCGTGGACGCCGCTTGTCGCCGTCTCAATGATGGTCTTCTTCGTCTTGGCCTGTCAGTGTATGTCAACAATCGCCATCGTCAGGCGCGAAACCAATTCATGGCGCTGGCCGCTCTTTATGGTCGGCTACATGCTTGTGCTGGCATACATCGGCTCGTTTATCACTTATCAAGGCGGGCGGTTGCTGGGGTTTGAATGAATTTACTAACGACCGACTGGCAGACCTTTGCGGTCGCAATTATCATTCTCGCCGCGTTTCTCTACACGGCGCGGCGCGCTCTTTCGCGTCTGCGTGCATTTGGCTTACGCGGACGCAACGCTTCTGCGCCGGATTGTGCGACTGGTTGCGGCAAATGTGGAGACGACGTTACAGGACGCACTGCGGTAAAAAGCGACCCGCTTGTCCAGATCACAACCCAGTCAACTTCACCAACGCATCAGAAAAGACATTAGCTCTTATCGCTGCGCGGCGCGCGAACCCACACAAGCGTGCAAGCACGAAAAACAGATACGGCTTCATTCATGCATGAATGAAGCCGTATCTGTTTTTCGCATTGAAAGCGGCTTAGAAGTTTTGCGCGCGCGCCCTCAGTTCAGAGAGCGAAATTGAAGCTGATATAGCCGGAGACGCGGACGGGTTGACCGTTGATGACGGTCGGCTTGAATCTCCAACGACGCACAGCATCCTTCGCGGCTGACTGAAGCTGTGTGGGGCCGTCCAGGCGCTGGACAGATTCGACATTGCCCTTCTCATCGACGACGACGTAAACCGTCACCACACCGGAGATGCGAGCCATCTTTGCGATTTGCGGATACGACGGATCGACGCGCTTTTCAGCTTTTCCCTGTAATGGGCCGACCGAGACAAGACCGCTCGTTTCATTCTTCGCCTCGGCGACATTCGCATTAGCTTTGGCTGCGCTCTCTTTGGACTTTGCGGATTCCCCCGAAGGCTGTTCGTTAGAAGCGCCTTTTGATTTGCCGGTGGAAGCGGTCGCCGGCTGCGAAGTCGGGGCGAATTGGTTGAAGCCACCGGGGATAGAAGCAATTGATGCCGTCTGCACTACAGGCGCGTCGCTGACTTTGCCGACGCGCGTCTCAGAGGCAAACAGCCGTTGCCTTGCATCTGAAACTTCCTGCGCCCATTTCACTCGTTCATCATCTCCACGCGCGAGCCTCAGGCGCGCGTTTGCGGCATCCTCGATCAACGCAAGCGCATCGGTTCGACGCTCGCGCACGCCCTCTTTGGCTTCCTCTTCACGGAGCGCTCTGGCCTGCTCGCAGACGCGCTCAAGAAGCGTGCGCAAATGATCGAGATCGTTTTTGGCTTCCGACGGCAACTCATCGTCGGCGACGTTGATGCCGAAGGTTCGATAACGCTCGATGTGCGTGCGCACGCTCTTAATGGTCTGAGCGGCCAGCGCGTAATAGGAACGAATCGAAGCTTCTGAGTTGGCAGAGCGGGCTTTGTAGGCCTCTTCGAGCAGCGCAGCAGCGCGCCCATAGTCGGGCATCTCGACGAAGATGTTTATTAAAAGGATGCGCGCCACGTCGCGCACCGAATCGTCTGCTGTTGAGGCGCTCAGAGATTCAAGCTCGGTCGCAGCGGCGGCCAGCTTACCGACTGCGGCAAGCGTGCGAGCGCGTGTGATGCGTCGCTGAATTGCGTCCGGCTCTGTAGTCTCTTCGGTCGGAGCTGTTTGTTGCGCGCGCGTTGTCGAGAATAGAGAGGCGCAGATAAATGAGGCGAGGAACAGATGAAATGCAGCCCTCGCAAACGAGGGTTTACGGAATTGCTTCACTATGATTACTCCGTTAAAAGGAAAGCGAGCCTGACAAAAATGCTCGCTTTTAGAATTGCCCTTCCAGAAGGAGCGTATTATCGCCCCTTCAGACCGATTTAATCAACTCATGAGATGTCTTCAATAGCTAACGGGCTGCTCGGCGGCTATCGCAGGCTGAGCGAAATTCTTTCGCGCATGATGCGTGCGCGGCGCTTAATCTCCGCCTCGTTGAGCGTGAGAAGTTGCCGGTTGCGCATCACAACGCGGCCCTCGATTAAGACGGTGCGAACGTCCGAAGCCTTCGTCGCATAGACCAGATGAGAATAGACGTTATAGAAGGGCGTTTGATGAAGCGCGTCCATGTCGACGATGGCGAGGTCTGCGCGCTTGCCCGTTTCGATTGAGCCGATCTGTTTTTCAAGATGGAGCGCCCGCGCCGACCCGCGCGTCGCCATCCAAAAGGCTTGCTCGGCAGAGACGGCGCGCGGGTCGCCGGTCGAAAGCTTATGAAGCTTGGCAGCCAAATCCATCTCTTCCCACATATTGAGGTCGTTATTCGAGGCCGCGCCGTCTGTGCCCAGTCCCAGTGCGACTTTGCGCTCAAGCATTCTGACGACCGGCGCAACCCCCGATGCAAGCTTCATGTTTGATGAAGGGTTGTGAACCGCGCCGACTCCGCGCTCGCGTAACAGTTCGATCTCACGCTCGGTTAAATGAACCGTGTGCGCCGCAATCACGTCGACTTTTAAGAAACCGATGCGTTCAAGATATTCTGTTGGTGATGCGCCCTTCTGTTTTGTAATGTCCTCAACTTCTTTACGAGTTTCCGCCAGGTGGATGAGGACAGGCGTATTTGTGCGATCGGCAAAGGCGCGCACTTCTCTGAGATGCTCTTCCGAAACGGTGTAAGGCGCGTGCGGCGCGACGGCTGCCGTGATGAGCGCATGGCCTTTCCACTTTTTAACGTAGCGGTCAACGTATCCAATCGCCTCTGCCCAGGTCTTGTTGTCGGGCACCGGGAAATCAATGACCGTCTCGCCGAGCACGCCGCGCACGCCCGCGCGCGCCGTCTCGTCGGCGATTGCGTCCTCGAAGTAGTACATGTCGCAAAAGGTCGTCGTCCCGCCGCGAATCATCTCGGCAAGCGCAAGTTGCGTTCCGACGCGCACAAACTCTTCGTTGACGTTTTTTGCCTCGGCAGGAAAGATAAATTTCGTCAGCCACTCGTTCAAATCGAGATCATCGGCGATGCCGCGAAACAGAGACATCGGCGCGTGCGTGTGACCGTTGATAAGACCGGGAACGACGACTTTGCCCGTAGCATTTACGACTTCTCGCGCACCCGCCCCATACCTGCGCACTATGTCGCCTCTTTTTCCGACGGCGACAATGCGCCCGCGCGCAATAGCGACCGCCCCGTCTTCAATCACGCGCTTCTCGTCATCCATCGTGACAAACGTGCCGCCGATGATAAGCAGGTCAACTGAATTCCTGCGTTGCGCGGCGAGCGCGGAGACGGGAGCGAGCAAAACAACTGCCGCCAACAGCGAGATGAACATTGTTCGGGCGAGACGTGTCACGTTTGATATCGGCCTTTCGTAAATTTACTTTGGCTTGCCGGGCAGATAGTAGAAACGTGCGACGAGTAGTCCGGCGAGCGCGATGACGCTGAGCAAAAGATCGACGGCGGTGATATCGGGGCTGACAATCTTGCGCGCGATGACAAAGATGATGACCTCGACCGCAGAGCTTGTACGATGAAAGAGAAGCAGCAACCCGAGTTCGGCGGCGATGGCAATCAAAAGAATGTTGCTGATGATGTCTTGCAGAACCTTGTACTCGTCCATCGGAGCGAGCAGCTTCGGAAAGTCGCGTACGAGCGTATCGTAGGTGGCTACAACGGCGGCGATGAGAAGAAAGATCGATAGCAACGAGAGAAAAAGATGGATCGTGTTTCCGACATAGCGATTGATGACGCGCTCAAGGGCAGTCTCTTCGCCGCCTCCGGCCTTTCCGCCCTCTAATTCGCTCGGCTTTTTATCGTCGGCCATTGGCTTTAATCCACTTTGTTTTGCTGCGCGCCTGCCTCTTCCAAAAACTTTGCGTCGAATGGACGGGGCAAAAGCTCCGCCATCTGCAAACTTTCCGTCTGGCCGCGCAGGTTGGCGAGGACGACAGGGATGTCGCCGCAGAATTCCCAGATCAGTTGACGGCACGCGCCGCATGGAGGCGTAAGACGCTCGGTGTCTGCGACGACGGCAATCGACGTAAACTTTCGCGCGCCTTCAGAGAGCGCCTTCCAGATCGCGACGCGCTCGGCGCACATCGTCATCTCGTAAGCCGCGCTCTCGATGTTGCAGCCCGTAAAGACGCGACCTTCGACGGATTCGATGGCTGCGCCCACACAGAAATTTGAATAAGAGGCGAGCGCGCAATCGCGCGCGTTTGTGGCCGCTTCGATAAGCGGTTGATGATTGTTACCCAATGGAGACTTTTGATTCCCTTCTCAAAATATTTCAACGGGCGGCGCTCGCCGATGTTTCGCTCTTTCGTCTTCCATCCGACAGACGCTCGCGTATGCGACCGCTGATGAGATCGATGCTGACCAGATTATGACCGCCTTCGGGGATAATTACATCGGCCTCGCGCTTTGACGGCTCGACAAACTGTCTGTGCATCGGTCGCACGGTCGTCAGATATTGTTCGATGACGGATTCGACCGTGCGCCCACGCTCAGCTACGTCTCGCCTGAGACGACGGATAAAGCGTATGTCGTCGGGCGTGTCGACAAAGACTTTGACATCCATCTCGTCGAGCAAGCGCTGATCGGCGAAGATCAGAATGCCTTCGATGATGATGATCGATTTCGGCTCGACTCTGACGGTCTCTGCTTGCCGTTTGTGCGTCTTAAAATCATAGACCGGCAATTCAACGGCGTGCCCGGCCTTGAGCGCTCGGACGTGCTCGACCATCAAGTCGTTATCGACTGCGTCGGGGTGATCAAAGTTGACGGCCTCGCGGAATTTGAGCGGGAGGTCTTCGAGATTTCGGTAATAAGAGTCCTGTTGGATAAAAACGACCTCGCCCCTGCTGACCGATGCAAGGATGCTGTTGGCTACAGTCGTCTTTCCCGAACCAGTGCCTCCGCAAATTCCGATAATCACACGCGCAACCTCAATAATAGAATCGATAATTTTGGAATCAACGGCAGAAGCGTTTATTCATTATAGTTTGGGGATAATTCTTCTCAACAACTCGGAAAAATCCCCGCGCACGCGCTCGCCCGTCTCCATCACTTCGGCGTGATCGATTGGCTTGTCAACAACGCCGGCGGCCATATTCGTGATGCATGAGATGCCGAGCACGCGTAGTCCCTGATGGCGCGCGACGATGGCTTCGGGGACGGTGCTCATGCCGACTGCGTCTGCGCCCAACAGCCGCAGCATGCGTATCTCGGCGGGAGTTTCATAGCAGGGGCCGGAGAGCGCAGCGTAGATGCCGCGCCGGAGCGTTAGTCCCATCTCCTGCGCCTCTTTGATTGCCGTCTCCTGATATTCGTGGTCATAGACTTCGGTCATGTCTGGAAAGCGCGGGCCGAAGCGCGCGTCGTTTGGGCCGAGCAGAGGGTTTACGCCCATCAGGTTCAAATGATCCGAGATGACAACAAGCGAACCCTGCTCAAATGCGACGTTTAAGCCGCCCGCAGCGTTTGTCAGAAGCAGCGACTTTGCGCCGAGAAGACCGAGAACGCGAATCGGAAATGTGACCTCTTCGAGCGCATAGCCTTCATAGAAATGAAAGCGTCCCTGCATGACGGCGACGTTTACGCCATTGACTTTGCCCAGAACAAGACGGCCTTTGTGTCCTTCGACGGTCGAGCGCGCAAAATCGGGTATTTCCTCGTAAGGGATGGCGACCGAATCTTCCACATCATCGGCAAACGCGCCGAGACCGCTTCCAAGTACGAGTGCAGAGCGCGGCGTTTCGGCCCAGCGCGCGCGCAGCGTGCGTGCGGCATGCTCGGCCCGTTCATAGAGCGTCTCGGTTGCTTTTATTTCGGCGATTTGAGCGGCTTCGCTTTGTGTCATCGCGGTCGCCTCGATTTCAGCCTTTGAAATTTTGTTGATCGTCTTTCCGGCTCTCATCTTTGAAAAGAATGTTGTAGACGAGAAGAAGACCGGCGCATGCTGCCAACAGAAAGAAGATGATGGCGATGCCGGGATAACCAAAGAGCACAAAACTTGTGGGCACGTCCATGATAAGAGCTGCGCCGACGATGAGCGCTGCAATAACAAGCCCGACCGTGATGCGGTTGGCGATCTTTTGAAAGCCTTCCATCAACTTTACCTCGTCGATGGCATCGATCTTGATCCGCATCTCGTTGTTGGCAATCGCGTCGAGCAGACGATTGACGCGACCGGGCAACTGCTCGATTAAGTCTTTGACCTCGATGGCCGACATAAAAAGATTGCCCGGTGAAAGGCTCTTCATAAAACGGTCGCGCATCATCTCGGAGGCGTTGCGACGGATGGCTGCGTTTGGATCGAAAACGGGGTCGAGAGTTTTGACGATCTGGTCGAGGTTCAAAAGAGCCTTCGCCATCATCGTAAATTCTGCGGGCAGACGAAAACCGTTCTCTCCGGCGACGCGTGTAATTTCAAGACCGACGCGACCGGCATCCATGTTCTCCATCGTCGCCGATTGATGTTGCGAGACGAGGTCGGCCACCTGCCGCGTAAAATTTGTCTCGTTGAAATTCGACATCGGCTCGCCCATCTTGATCGCAAGACGCGCCGCATCGTCGCCCCGGCCTTCACTAATCGAGAGCAGCATCTGCAGGAGCGTCTCCTGAAAGCGCGGCGAGAGACGTGCGACCATGCCGAGATCGAGCAGCGCGATTGAACCGGCATCGGTGAGAAAGACGTTGCCCGGATGCGGGTCGGCGTGAAAGAAGCCGTCAACCAGAATCTGTTTGAGATAAGCGCGAAAGAGCGTCTCGGCCAACTCGCTCCCGTCAAACTCCATCATCGCCAGAGGGCCGAGCGCCGTCACCTTTGTGCCCCTGATAAAATCCATCGTCAGCACGCGCGAGGTCGTAAAATCATCAACCGGCGCGGGGACGACGATGTTCTCAAACTCGGAGAGATTTTCGCCGATGGTGACGAGATTGCGCGCCTCTTGCTGGTAATCAAGCTCGCGCAGAAGTGTTTTGCGAAACTCGTCGAGCATCAGGACGAAGCCGTAACGCTTGCCCATCTCGGTATGGTTGTCGAGAAAGCCCGCAATCTCGCCGAGGGCTTCGAGGTCGTCCATGATGCGCTCGCGTATGTTGGGGCGCTGCACTTTGACGACCACCTGACGACCGTCGCGCATCTCTGCGCGGTGCACCTGACCGAGAGAGGCTGCGGCGAGCGGCTGCGAATCGAACGACCGGAAAGCCTTCGAAAGTTTGACTCCCACCTCTTCCGAGATGATCTTTTCCACCTCGCCAAAAGAGAAAGGCTCGACCTTGTCTTGCAAACGCGTGAGAGCTTCGAGATATGGAGCGGGCAGCATGTCG
>CBDUCU010000058.1:0-12623 GCA_965365725.1 uncultured bacterium
GTGCCGACGTGAATCGGTCGCCAGTAAGAATCGAGCACCGCCGGAAGGTTCGCAATCTCGCCGCCGATAAAGCGCGCCAGAACAAGTATGACTGCGGCGAGCGGCAGAGAGAACGCGCCGATGAATCTAAACGATTGACGATGCGCAATCAGCAACGTCGTCAGCCCCGCGCCGAAGGCGAAGGCGAGGCTCATGTCGTAGAGATTTGTAAACGGGATGTAGCGAAAGGCCCAGGGCATCTCGCCGCCCTGTCGTGCGATGACGGCAAGCTCGCGCTCGTAACCCGCCACCCAGCGCACGCCCCAGCTTGCGAGATTGAAAAAGACCCCGCCCGTCGCCGCCCAGAGACCGATGCGGCGGAACAGATTTGACGGCGCATAAAGGTCTGTCAGATGAAAGATGGCCGCCGTCAAATAGAGCGCGAGAGCAAGCAGCATTAATCCGCCGTCTGAGATGAAATGCTCTCCGCCCGCGCGAAAGCGGCAGAAGGTGAGCAGCGCCGAACCGCCGACGGCGAGAGCGGTTGGAAGATATGAAGCGAGCGCAGGAGCCTTGAACGAGAGGCGCGGCGCGTGTGCGATTGTCGTGTGTTTGAGAGCTGTACTCATGATCTCTAAAACCTTTACTGTTCGCTGAACGTCTTGACTATTCGCTTGAAGCGATCCTCGAAGCCGAGACGGTTGCGGTTTGTGTTGCCACCCAGTGTGACGTTGAAGCGTCCATGTTCGCCCGCCTCTTCAACTACGGCCCACACCCTCTGGTGCGAAAAGAGGAAGACGGCGACGAGCGTGATCGTCAACAGTATGAATCCTAAATAAACGACGCCGGCTCCGGGGTCTTTCTGAACCGAGAGCACGTGAGCCGAGCCGACCTTCTCAAAATCGACCAGCTCGAATTTGTATCCGGCAAAGGCGTGACCGACCATCGGCCCTGCGCCCGTCGATTGCGCGCTAAAGGCAAAACCTTTTCCTGCGTCGCCCGTCGAACGAATGACCTGGAGCGCGGCTGCCGGGTTCAGATAGTCGGCGGAAGCGGAAGCGGCGCGCCCGCCTTCAAGAACCAGATCGGAATAGAAATCTGCAAAGCGAACAACAGTGCCGTCCGAAAGCTGCCCCACCTCGTTGCGCATAAGCTTCAGTTCTTGCGCCTCGCCGCCTGCTTCGGGCGTAACGCGTAGAACGATGGAGCGCGCCTTGCCGTCGCCGACAAAGCTCGATTGAAAGAAGCGATAGCCGCGATAATCAAACGGCGCATTCATCTGTACGAGCGCTTCGGTCTCGCCGCGCTCAGGGTCTTTGATCTTGATGCGCGTCAGCCAATCGAGCGTATTCATGGGCGAGGTCGGCCCCTGTTTGTCAATCAGCTTTTGTTGAATGTCTGTGCATTCAACCGTAAAGGGCAGAGCAACCTTGATCTGTTGCGGCTTGTCGAGATTAAAGGCGGTCTCGGTCATCTCGTCGGCGGATTCGCCCGGTCCAAAACCGACCTGGCCCGTGTGTCCGAACTGCGCCGTCATAAAGCCGCCCGCGAAGATCGTCAAAAGCCCGACGTGAACGGCGTAAGCGCCGAGTCGGTTCCATGCGCCGCGCTGCGCAAAGACAAATGTTTTCCCGGCCTTCTCGGTGATCCTGGTTTTGAAGCGAAGCGTGTTGCACGCGGCGCTGACTCGTTCGGCGACTTGCGAGGCATCGCCCCCTTCTACTTGCAGCGCCGCGTGCTGCTCCTGCCCGCTGAGCCAGTGGGTCGAGGCGTCGAGCTTCGGGCGAGAGATGAACGTCCATGATTTGGGGAAGAAATCAATCGAGGAAAGGATGATGTTGAGCGACAGGACGAGCAGGAGCGCGTTGAAGTACCAGGTATGATAAATGTCGAAAAAGCCGAGCGAGCCGTAGAGCAGTTGCTGCGACGGAGTCAGCTCGGCGTAATATTTATCGAAGCCCTCCATGTTGGCCTGCATGATGAGCATGCCGACCATACATGCCGCCGCCAACAGCACGAGCAGCACCACGCCGAAGCGTACGCTGCTCAGTTGTTCCATCACTTGCTCGGCGAAGGGAAGCGCCTGTGTTGAGTTTGTTGCCGGTTTTGTTTGCGCGCGACCTTGAGCTTCTCTGATTGCTGACATTTTTGTTGTCCTACGGATTTATCTGCCGGATGAATTGAGCTTTCAAGTCTTTCTAACTTTGCATCTGTCGCCTTGCGGGCAAACTTAAAGCGAGTTGCCAACCGCCCGTTTTGAGCGACCCTCGAAGACGCACAAGCCAAGTCGGCAACTCGTATGCCAGCAGGCATCAACGCGTCTCTTAGCCAAAGCTTTAACGGAGGCGCACAGGGGCAGTTAAAGAGTTGATCTATAGGTGTCGATAAGTCTCGGCCGCGCAAAGCGATATTTATGGCTGGGTGCGGAGCATGGTTCGGGCCGGAGCAGTGTGAAGGATTGCTTTGACAAATTCGCGGATGGGTCAGACAACTGTTGAGTTATTCGATTTTCAATGTTTGGGGCGCGGGTAAATTCCCACATCGTCTGGGAAATAGTTCCCAGCCGTCGAATGCCCTTGACTCGGCCAATATCTCACCGCATCTGTGTCTTTCGCTTTTCCCCCAAATCTCCATAAAACGACGATACTCTGTCTTTACACTTCATCTCTCCGCCCCGTCCCTCACCACTCGACGCATTATTCGACGAATTTGGCGCGTTGCGGAACGCACGTTGCACTTCTCCGGGCACGAGGGTCTGTGACGACAAAAGTTGTGACGGCCGTCACACGGCAAGGAGTTAACGCAAATGTCAGCAGATGGATGTCTCAACATGGGCGCTACGGCGACACGAATCGCCGCCTCGCAGCGCGTGCTGCTGAAGAACTATCCGACTGCTCAAGGAGACCGCGCGACTCTTCCGAAGGCGATCGTCAATCAACTGATATGTCAGACCCGGAATCTTCTCGTTCCTCACCAAGTCCGTCACGACGCAAGTGACGGCGCTGCGGAGCGAGCAACCTCAACACTTACTTTTCCGTGACGGTCGTCGCTTCGCCAGCGACGACCGTCGCCGCATTTCCGCTCTTTGAGCACTCATAATTTGTAACGCTGAGACACGAGCGGTCGAGAGGCTGTCAGCAAACAGCTTCCTGAGCCGTAAGGGTCTTTGGCGTTCCGGCTTTTATATGGCGAGCGCGCGAACCGATTCTCTCGGAAAAGGTTCGGGCGCGAGAGCGCCGGACGAGTGACGCGCAAGAGTCGTTACGGCCCGAGCGTAGTCGAAAAAAAGCTCGCGCGTGCGGGCCAACCGTTTAAGTGGTTTTCCGACAACTGCTCTTGCAAGCCCTCGCCGGAGCACCAGTTTGGAGGCAAAATAAAATGAATAGGCTAAAGATCACCAAGTGGACTCTGGTCTGCGGGTGGGCTTTGGGCGTGGTGCTCCTGATCGGCGGCACGTCTTTCTCCCGCTCGACTGCGTCCACTGAAAAACCGCCGCCGCCCCCACAGGGGAAGGTCGCCCAATCAAGCGACTACGTCGGCGAAGACACCTGCGTGCAGTGCCACGCCGATCAATCTGAGCACTATGCAAAGACGGCTCACGCCGATCTCAAGAACGAACCTTCTTGGGAAGGCAAAGTAGTAGGCTGCGAATCATGTCACGGCCCCGGCAAGGCTCACGTCGAAGCCGGCGGCGACAAAAGCTTGATTCGCAACCTTGGCAAAGAAAGTCCGAAGCAGATTTCCGATACGTGTCTTGAGTGCCACGCGGGACGCGAAGAGCACAACAACTTCCGTCGCGGCGAGCACTGGCGCAACGACGTGGGTTGTACCGATTGCCACTCGTCGCACGAAGCACCGGGACAAGGCCGTCCAAATCTGCCCGGCTCAAACGTCTACGTCGAGCGCGCCAACGCGGAGAAACCCGGCTTTGGAACAACCAAGCTTTTGAAGTCGAGCGAGCCGCAGCTTTGCATGTCGTGCCACACCGAGACGAATCATCAATTCAAGATGCCGTTCCATCACAAAGTTCTTGAAGGCGCGATGCGTTGTAGCGATTGCCACAACCCGCACGGCGGCTTCGAGACCAAACAATCGCGTCTGGCGACGGGCGCGGACGCAGCCTGCATCAAGTGTCACGCAGACAAACAGGGGCCGTTTACTTACGAACACGCTCCGGTTAAAACCGAAGGCTGCGCGGCCTGCCATGCGCCGCACGGCTCGTCAAACCCGCGACTTTTGAAGACGGCTCGCGTCGCGCAGCTCTGTCTTGAATGTCACACGGTCGATCACGGAGTCGGCGCGCAAGAACCGGCCGGCCCCTCGCACAACCTTAACGCGCAGTACGCCGATTGCACGGCCTGCCACGTCAAGGTTCACGGATCGCATACCAGCCCTGTCTTTATGAGATGAGGGTGGATGCTTTGAAGAGAACGAAGCACAGAAAGGCTTAACGAATGTTGAGCGAGAGGATGGACAACATGAAAAAAGCTACACAGACGCTGCGCGTGCTGCTGGGGCTGGCGCTGGGGCTGGCAATGACGGCAGTTGTATGGGCGCAGCAACCATCACCAAGCCCACAGCCGCCGAAGCCCGCCGATGCTAAGACTCAAAGCTCCACCACTCAGAATGGAAATGGAGAGGGAACCGACCCATACACGATCAGATCGAGTGTGGAGCTTGGTTACCGAGGTCTTAGCGTTGACGGCAACCGCAACAAGTATCAAAGCGACCTCAACTACAGAACAGGCCCGCGCGTCTTTGACAGCAGCCTGTTGATGGAAGCGAAAGAAGGCGAGGGCGGCTTCTTTGATACTCTGCTTGTGACCACCACCGGCTGGGGATCAGACCCCTACGGAAATATGCGAACCAGCATCGAGAAATCGCGCTGGTATCGCTTCGACGCAAACTATCGTTGGTTCAAGTATTTCAGATATGTGAACAACTTTGCCAACCCCAACTATGCAACTCGCCCGACCGATCCGAACACGGGTCAGCACGGTTTCGACGTGCGTCAAAAGGTCGGCGATTTTGACCTGACGATTCTCCCGAAGAACGAAAACTTCAGGTTCAACGTCGGCTATTCGCCGGAGCGTTACGACGGCCCGGCCTTTACCACCTGGCACTACGGTGGCGACGACTTTATGTTTCTGTCGCGGATGAAATCGCTCTCGAACGATTTCCGCGTCGGCGCGGATTGGAAGCTCGGCCCAATCGATTTCTCTTTCCTGCAAGGCTTCCGCCGCTACAGGGAAGACAACACAATCGACGAGCAGAGCGTCAATCTCGGCGTTAACCCGGCTGCGACGAACTTCTCCCTGACGGGTTTCAACCGCACACAGCCCGTCCGCAGCAAAGTCAACTACAGCCGTTTGAGCGCGCACACGTTGATCGCCAAGCGGCTCGACCTCACGGGTCGCATCATCTACAGCAAAGCGACCACCAACTTTAACTGGAACGAGGATGCTACCGGCGCTAACTTCAATACAAGAATCAGTGGCATTCCCTCGACCTACAACCCGCCGGGCACGATTCTCAATCTCGGACGTTGGGGTTTTGTAGGTGACAGCTCGCGCCCGAACACGCTCGGCGATTTCGGCGTGACCTATCTCGCGACCGACCATCTGAGAATCTCGAACACGTTCCGCTATGAGACCTTCCACGTCAGCGGCGGCGCTCTCTACAACGGCCTGTTCGACCTCACGCGCGGCGCAACTCGTTTGGCTCCGCTGACGCCGACAGGCAGAATCTACGAGTCAACAAAGTATCGTAGATTCCAGAACACCATCGAAGCCGACTACGAGTTCAACGAACGCTACGCGGTGCGCTTTGGCTATCGCTTTGGCGACCGTCAAATCGAACGCTCAATCGTCGGCAACAACTTTGGCAACAACGGCGCGCCTCTCTTAACGCCTTCCTTCCATGAAGAAGGCAATCAGACGCACGCTTTTTCGGGCGGCATCAAGGCCCGTCCCACCAAGAGCTGGATGTTCTCCCTCGATGCCGAGCGCGGCACTTCAGACAACATCGTCACGCGCGTCGGCAACTACGACTACACAAACATCCGCGCACGGACGCGCTATGCGCCCACGCGCGAGATGTCTTTCAACGTCGCCTTCATCACACGCAACAACTCCAATCCCTCGCAGATCAGTCAGGACGGAACGATTGTCTCGCTGGCTGATTTCGGAGTGGACGTGAAAACGAGGGTCTTCACCTCGGCGGTCAACTGGGCGCCGAGCCACCGTTTCTCGATGAGCACGGGCTACAACTACCATTGGCAGGACAACGACGCTGTCATCGAATACGTCTTCCTCAACGTCAGGTATCCGAATGGTCGCAGCCTCAACTTCATCAGAAACCACTTCTTCTTCTTCGACACCGTGACGCAGATTCACCCGCGCGTGTCGTTCTACGGAGCCTATCGCATTAACAAGGACAATGGGCAGGGCGACCGCCCTTACGCTCCGACCACCGGCGTGCTTGCGACCTCTTATCCGATGAGCTTCCAACAGCCCGAAGCGCGGCTTGCCTTCAAGCTCAGCCGTCGCTTTGATTGGAACGTGGGCTATCAGTATTACAACTACAACGAAAGCCCGCTCGTCAGCATCAGGCCGCAAAACTATCACGCGCATATGCCCTACACCTCGGTCCGCGTCTATTTCGGAAACACCGAGCGTTAGTAGGCCACTGGGCGAGACGCGCCGTTGCGCGTTTCATGCGATTGACAATTGACCGAGACAGGCCCGGCAAGCGCACCTCTCATGCACGCTTTCCGGGCCTGTCTTCCAAAACCGAAAAAGAGACGTTGCAGGCATCTACAACATTGTTGTGAAATTTTCATGATTGAATCTGATCAATGCATCCTTCCCTCGTCAGGCGTTTTGCACGAAGCGCCGCAACGAGGGTCTTTAATTCTTGAACGTATCAGCAGCTAGCTCCGCAGGTGAGTAGATGAGACATCGCGTTAGAATTTTGTCGGCGCTCGCCGCGCTCTCGTTTTTGTGGCTCGTCTCGACGAGCGCCACAACGACGAAGAGCGCCGTCGAAGAGACCGTCGAACTCGACACACTGCTCGTCGCGTCGTCGGCACAGAGACGGGGGCAATCTCAGCGTCAGCGCCGCCGCACACCCGCAAGGCCCACCGCCGCAACGCAGCGCGCGGCGCGCGTCGATTACACGAGCTTTGATCATGCGAGCGCGCAGCATCGCAAGGCTTCCTGCGACGCGTGCCACAAGTTTCCATCAGGGAACTGGAAAGAGGTGCGTGCCAAGGACGCTTTTCCCGACATCACGCAATATCCGGAACATGCGTCTTGTCTTGAATGCCATCGCACGCAGTTTTTCGCGCGCGAGCGTCCGGTCCCGAAAATCTGCTCGGTTTGTCATCAGAGCGCCACCCCTCGCAACACCGAGCGCTGGCCCTTCCCCACGCTCGCAGAAAAATACGACGCGACGACAAAGGCCCGCACCGCCGTATCAGATTTCGGAGTCTCGTTTCCGCACGATAAACACGAAGGTCTCTTTAGTGAATTGAATATTGACGCGAGCGAAGACGCGCGTTTTCTCAAAGCATCGTTTGAGCGCAGCGCGCCTCAGGACGATCCGGCCAAAGCCAATGCTGCCTGCGCAACCTGTCACCAGACCTATATGCCGCAGGGCGACTCGCCGGATGAATATGTAACGAAGCCGCCGAAGGATTTGGCGGAAGGTGCGTTCTGGCTCAAGAAGGGAACTTTTAAGACCAGCCCGCGCGACCACGCATCGTGCTTTACGTGTCATTCGGCGGAGGGCGGCATGTCGCCGATGCCAAATGAATGTGCCTCATGCCACAAGCTTCTTACTCCGGCGCAGCGTCTCAATTTGACGAGCGCGCACGACGATTTTGATCCGAAGCTTGCCGCCACGATGGGCATTACAGACAGGACGACTCTGCTCAAATGGAGCGGGCGCAAAGCAGGTCGTTTCAATCATGAATATGCGCCGCATGACCTCGCCTGCGCGTCATGCCACAAGACCGAGCGGATGAATCGGGCAGAGCCTGCGGAGCGCTTTGTGCCCGTCATAAGTTGCGGCGGCGAGGGCACAGGCTGCCACATCGAGCCTACGCCCGACGGCCTGCTCAACACGGTGGTCGCGCAAAAGACGGCTGACCCGAAATTCGTCTGCACGAAGTGTCACGTCATGCAAGGGAGCATGCCTTTGCCTGATTCGCATTCGGCGGCCGTGCGTGCCGCAACAACGCCCAAGAAATGACCCTCGGTTAACCGATCATGTCAGACACAAGCGCGCAAACATCCACAGGCGACAAGCAGCGTACGCAGTACGACCTGCGTCGCTGGCTCTCGCTTTTCTTCGTCGCGACGGCGGTCGTCGCCTTCTCGCTCACGCTGCTATTCGACTCGCGTGCCAAAACGCTCGAAGCCGCGCCCAGGGCCGAGCCTTCGATTAATGCCGAGCCTTCGATTGAAGCCGCGCTCGAGCCTTCACTTGAGCCTGCGGTTGAGCCGTCGCAAGGCCCGAACTATTCGCGCTTTACGCATACAAACGCGAATCATGCCGCGCTGCCGTGTCTTCTCTGCCATCGACGCGAAGACGCGCCCACGCGCCCACGCCTGCCCGGCCACAGCCCTTGCGCCGGTTGTCACGCGCCGCAGTTTGCCGATCAATCAAATCCCATCTGCACCATCTGTCACACAAACCCGCCCGGCGGAGATGTCAAGGCGTTTCCGCGCCTGCGCAGCTTCAACATGCGCTTCGACCATGCGCGACACGCGCGCGGCGCAGCGCGTCCGCGCAACGACTGTGCAACCTGTCATCGCCCGACGCGGCGCGGCGTGGCGCTCTCGATACCGGCAGGACTCAATGCACACACCGTCTGTTATCAATGTCACGCCCCACGCGCCGAGTCGCCCGAATCAGGACGCGACATCTCTTCCTGCGCAACGTGTCATCAGCCCGGTCGTTTTGTCAGAACGCCCGAGACGGCGCGCGCCTACAGCGTCAACTTCAGCCACTCCGAGCATACGCGCAAAGGCTTGAGCTGCCGCGAATGTCACGACGTTCTGGCCGGTCGCCCGCAACGCCAGCAGGTCACGTCGCCGCAACCGCTCATGCATCACGCCAGCCCGCGCGCCGAGAGTTGCATGACCTGTCATAACAACAAACGCGCTTTTGGCGGCGACGATTTCTCCGACTGCAAACGATGTCACGAAGGCAACACTTGGTATTTCTGAGAGCGCATACTGATTAAGGCTCTCACCAGCATTTTTTTAACCTCATTCCATTCGACGCAAGATCAAATGTGAATTGCGTCGAATGGGTTTTGGTCTTTTCCCGGCACGACGATTTTCATTCGCTGGCGCGCATTTTCGACGAAGGCCGCGCGGCCTTCGTCCGGCGCGACTCGACAGCCACGTTCAAAGGAAGAGAGGTGTGAGTTAATGAAACTTGCCGCCGTAATGATTACGATTCTGGCCTTTCTCGGATTGTGGGCGCAGCCCGCAGATCCGTCCTACACGTCGCAGGGGCCGCCCAAACGCCCCGATGTGCTGACGCTTGGCACCGACGCAAAGCTCGGCGCTGTGACCTTCAGCCATGCCAACCACACGACCAAAAACTACAACATCGCGGGCACGGGCCCGGTCGCCTGCGTCGAATGTCACCACACGGCGCAGCCGGCTTCCGAAGTCGCCAAGCATCCGCCGCTCAAGACTGCATGGCCGCTCGACCGTACGACGACCCTGACGGCCGAGCTGCTTGAGAAAGAGCCGGCGGCCATCGGCGTGATTGCGTGTCGCAGTTGTCATGCGCGCGCCACCATGAAGCCTGCGGTCTGGCCCGAGATTCCGCAGATCAAACACGAGGCGAGCGCAGCCAGTATCACGCTTACCAATCAACAGGCATTTCACCGCGCCTGCGCTTCCTGCCACGACGAAGTAGCCAAGACGAGGCCCGACGTGAAGGCTCCGCAGACAAAGCAATGCATGATGTGTCACAAGAAGTAGTAACTGTCAGTTGTCAGTTGTTTGTTTCAACCAATTTGTCGCGGCTAATTAAATGGCCCAGGCAGAGCGCCACACAAACAACTGACAACCGACTGCTGACGACTGATTCTGAGTAATCTCCCCCAGCCGCGTGCGAAAAAGCACACACACGCGGCGGCTCATACGCTGAAAAGTTCAACAATTAAACGCCCCGGTGCGCCCGGTACGTGTGTTGCACAAAGTAAGGGCAAACCGGGGCGCATGTTTCCCGGCGCTTACGGTTGATATCTTTCTTAAGGTGGAATGGAAATCATGTCGTCAACTATTACCAAATTGAAGAAACTCGTCGTTGCGCTCTTTGCGCTGCTGATAGTCATTACGGCTGTGGCCGCTTCTTCGGCTGCTCCGGCTGTTGCGGTCTCGACCCAGGATTTCGACGCGGCCAGCTACTACAAAGCCAAGTGCGCCATGTGTCACGGTCAAAAGGCTGAGAAGAAGTTTGACGCGGCAAAAGAGGACGCACATCACGTCTCCATCGTGCTCAAGGGCAAAGATGATGTTACGCCGAAGATGCCGGGCTATGAGGCAAAGGGCGTGACTGAAGATCAGGCCAAAGCGCTCGTCGCACAAATGAGGTCGCTCAAGCAGTAGTTTGTCTTTTTATTCTCCCTGACTCTCCCTTCGTTCGAGCGTCGCCCGCATCTTTCGTCTCTATGGCAACCTGTACAGACAAAATGCGGACGACGCTGCGGACGCATAATCCATCTGCATCGTGGAGAGTTCAAGATTAATGTTCGCTTTAGAGCCGACATGTCATACATAACAATTCTCCATGACGGAGCAACCGCATGAGTGAAGACACAGAAGCCCCAACCGCGGAAGCCCCGACCCCGCCGGTCAAAGTTCCGCGTCTTACGCGCAACTACATTAGCTTTGCGGGAATGGCTATCGCCGCCGCCGGATTCATTAGCATCGTGCTGATGGTTCTGTTTGAATTGACAGGCGCAGAGGATCACAACCCCTACATCGGCATCTTCACCTATATCATCTTTCCCTCGGTAATGGTCTTCGGACTCTTTCTCATCGTAGCGGGGATGATCTGGGAGAGGCGGCGGCGCCGCAGGCACTCGCCCGAAGAGATTGCCGCTTTCCCCATTCTCGATCTCAACAACCCGAGAAGACGACGCTCGTTTATCACCTTTCTCGTCTTCATGTTTATCTTTCTCTTTATGAGCGCGCTCGGCAGCTACCGCGCCTTCGAGCACACAGAGTCAGTGCAGTTTTGCGGGCAGACCTGTCATGAGGTGATGAAACCGGAATTTGTCGCCTATCAAGCCAGCCCGCACGCGCGCGTCAAGTGCGTCGAGTGTCACGTCGGCCCCGGCGCGGACTGGTATGTGCGCTCGAAACTGTCCGGCGCATACCAACTCTATTCCGTAGCCTTCAACAAATTCTCTCGTCCCATCACAACACCTGTCCACAACCTTCGGCCCGCGCAGCAGACCTGCGAGCAGTGTCACTGGCCCGAAAAATTCTGGGGAGCGCAACTAAAGACCTTTGACCGCTACGCCTACGACGAAGGAAATACGCTTCGCCAGACGCGGATGCTCATCAACACAGGCGGCGGCAATCCGAAAGCCGGTGCGGTGGCAGGCATCCACTGGCATATGAACATCGCCAACGAGATTACTTATTACTCGACCGACGAGCAGCGACAGAGCATTCCCTGGGTGAAGATGAAAGACCGCGACGGCAACGAGACGGTCTATTATGCGAAAAACGCGCGCCCCTCTGAAGAAGAGATTGCGCGCCAGCCCAAACGACAGATGGACTGTGTCGATTGCCATAACCGCCCGTCGCACGTCTATCAACCGCCCGACCGCGCCGTCAATCAATCGTTTAGCGCGGGGCGGCTCGACGCGTCGCTTCCTTTCCTCAAACGCGAAGCGGTCGCCGTCTTAACTAAGCCTTACGCGACAACGCCCGAAGCAGTCGACAAAATCGCCTCCTCGCTCGATAATTTCTACCGCACGCAGTATGCAGACGTTTACGCGTCGAAACCCGACGCCGTGCGCGATGCCATCACGGAAGTGCAGCGCATCTATCAAACCTACATCTTCCCTGAGATGAAGACCGATTGGCGCACGCACCCCGACAATCTGAGCCACTTCTATTTTCAGGGCTGCTTCCGTTGTCACGACGGCCAGCACGCGAGCGATACGGGGCGCATCATCCGCAACGATTGCAACATCTGCCATACGGTGCTCGATCAGACCGAAGGGCCGAAAAGCATCCCTGTCACAAACGGATCATTTACGCACCCGATCAAGCTCGGCGATCTGGGCGACATGAAATGCGTCGAATGCCACAGGGAGAACGCGCCGTTCCGGCATCCGCTCAACCTCGGCGACATCTCGCAGTTTGCATGTACGGATTGTCATAAGTGACGGCGGTTAAAAGACCGCAGGAACGTTTTGTTCAGACAGTCGAAGCCACACATTTGATACCTCTGCGACCGCGAGACTTTACGCTTGTGGTCGCAGAGGTATAAATTTCTGCCCCAAACGAAAGAGGGGTTGCATCCATGAAGCGCAAAATTTCGTTCGCCATCGTTATACTTTTTCTCCTCCTGGGAACGGCCACAACTTTTTTGAATGTACG
>CBDUCU010000059.1:0-12592 GCA_965365725.1 uncultured bacterium
GGTCGGCCTTTTGTGACTGTGGCGACGAAATCTGACAAGCTCTCGCAGAATGAACTGCGTAAATCTCTCGCGCGCGGCTGTCAGACTTTGGGGCCGACGACGAATCAAGTCGGCGAAGTAATTGCCTACTCTGCCGTGACGGGTCGCGGACGCGAAACCCTTTGGCGGGCCATCGAAGAGGCCGTAAGCGCCTCAAAAATCCCCTCTTGAACTTGAGGGCATGAGGCAAACGGGACTAGGCGCACAGGCATCGAACAAGCGCTTGAGATTCCCGTAAACAATTTTCGGGTTATGTAAGCGCTGGGTTACACGGCGCTGCAACCGACCGCAAGGGCAATGCCCAACCGTCCTGCTCGGCCGTCACCTTGCGACGGCCCTGACCTGAGAGGCATCAACCCCCGACAAAGTATCAGCAATAATTTCAGCTTCAATTTCGGCTTTACTTGAATTCCACTTGAACTCCACTAGATGTGGCGCTTTGCCGCAGAAGCATCATTCGATGCCCTTGAAGTTTTGGCACGGCGATTTTTGGAACTTGATGGCGACGCAAAACTTTTAATCTGAAATCTGCGCCGCCCCGGTGAGAAGAAAGAAAATGTCAACACGTAGAACACGCACTAATAAGACGACGGAAAACGTCAACGGCGCAGGCGACGGTAAAGCGATGGCGGCCCTCGAAACTCCGCCCGACCTTGACCTCGATCAGGATAACGATCTGACAACAGTCGTCGGGCATGACATATCAACCTTCAATCTGGCGACGCTCAAAGAGATGTCCATCTCCAAGCTCACGCAGATTGCAAAGGATTTGGACGTGCCCGGCGCGACGGGGATGCGCAAGCAGGAACTAATCTTTAAGGTGCTTGCGGCACAGACCGAAAAGAGCGGTCTAATCTTTTCGGAAGGCGTGCTTGAGACGCTGCCCGACGGGTTCGGTTTTTTGCGCGCGCCGGAATACAACTATCTGCCCGGCCCCGACGACATCTATGTCAGCCCTTCGCAGATCAGAAAATTTGACCTGCGCACGGGCGACACCGTCTCTGGTCAGATACGCCCGCCCAAAGAGGGCGAGAGATATTTCGCGCTCATCAAGGTCGAGGCCATCAACTTCGAGGCTCCGGGCGAGACGCGCGACAAAGTCTTTTTTGACAACCTGACGCCGCTCTATCCGAATGAACAACTGAGGATGGAGACAAACACCGACCACATTGTCGGACGCGTCATCGACCTTGTGACTCCGCTCGGCAAAGGTCAACGCGCGCTCATCGTCGCCCCGCCCCGCACGGGTAAAACGATGATGCTTCAGGCCATCGCCAACTCCATCTCAAACAACCACCCGGAAGTGACTTTGATTGTCCTGCTCATCGACGAGCGCCCCGAGGAGGTGACGGATATGCAGCGCTCCGTACAGGGCGAAGTTATCTCGTCGACCTTCGATGAGCCGCCGACGCGTCACGTGCAGGTCGCCGACATGGTGATTGAAAAGGCCAAACGGCTTGTCGAGCATAAACGCGACGTAGTGATTTTGCTCGACTCTCTCACGCGTCTTGCGCGTGCGCATAACGCGGTCGTTCCGCCCTCCGGCAAAATCCTCTCTGGCGGTATTGACGCAAACGCACTTCAGCGCCCCAAACGCTTCTTTGGCGCGGCGCGCAACATCGAAGAAGGCGGCTCTTTAACAATCATTGCCACCGCACTTATCGACACAGGCTCGCGCATGGATGATGTGATCTTTGAAGAGTTCAAGGGCACGGGCAACTCGGAAATCCATCTCGACCGTCGTCTCTCGGACAAGCGACTCTTCCCGGCCATCGACCTTCAGCGTTCCGGCACGCGTAAGGAAGAGCTGCTTATCTCAAAAGAAGACCTCAACCGCATCTGGGTCATGCGCAGAGTTCTCAACCCGTTGTCACCGGTCGAACAGATGGAAGTCGTGCTTGAAAGGCTCGGCAAGACCAAGTCCAACTCAGAGTTCCTCGCGTCGATGCAAAGTTAGCTATAAGCGATTAGCTGTTAACCAAACTCTACTTTGCCAGCACATGCGTTTGCAGGCCATTGATTGACCGGCAGACGAAGGTAAACAGCTAACAGCTAATCGCTAATCGCTTTTCCGTCGCTTGTCACCCGTCGCGGCTTTTGGCATTATTCCCCCCTAAGCTTTACCAATCTGATCGAGCGTGCGTCTCCTCTAGGGGCGCAGTGTGTGGAAAAGTTGCGCGTCGCATTTTTATCGTCCGAAGCCGTGCCGTACTCGAAGACAGGAGGCTTGGGCGATGTTTCGGGCGCGCTCCCGAAAGCCCTGGTTGAAACCGGGCAGGTCGAGGCGGCGCTCGTCACGCCGCTCTACAGTGAGACAAAGCGCGCGCTTCTGCGTGCAGAGCCGGTCTTTGACAATCTGGATGTGACGTGGCTCGGCGGCGTGCGCCGCACATGGGTCTGGTACAGCGAAGCGTCAGGCTCTCCGACTTTTCTCATCGACGCGCCCGAATATTTCATGCGCGACTCGATTTATGGTTTCTCCGATGATCACGAGCGTTTTGCCTTCTTTTGTCGCGCCGCGCTGACGCTCATGAGCCGTCTGAGCGATATGCCGCCCGACATTATTCATCTGAACGACTGGCCGTGCGGATTTGCTTCGGCGTGGCTGCGCGCAGGCCGTCAGTGGGGCGGATTTCTCGCCGGCACACGGACGCTTTTTTCCATTCACAATCTTGCCTATCAGGGAATGTTCGATCCGGCGGATTTGTGGCGCATCGGTTTTCGTCACGGCGAAGAGATGAACTACTTTCTCTCTGACGGCGCGGCCAACGCTTTGAAAGCCGGGTTGATGACGACTGATGCAATTTCGACCGTCAGCCGTCGTTATGCTTTTGAGATTCAAACGCACGAGCACGGCAACGGCCTCGACTGGCTTTTGCGGCAGAGAGGCGACCGTCTCGTCGGCGTGACAAACGGTGTCGATTACGAGGTTTGGAATCCTCAGACCGACCCGCACATCGCCGCGCATTATTCTCGTGAAGATTTATCGGGCAAGCGCGCATGCAAGCTTGATCTTTTGCGCCGGTTCGGGCTTCCCGAAGAACTCGACCGCCCCATCATCGCCATCATCACGCGGCTGACTCCGCAAAAAGGCTTCGAGCTGATCAGGCAGGTTGCGGGAAAGATTCTTGAGGCGGGCGCTTTCTTTATCGCGCTTGGATCGGGCGCAAGCGAGTACGAAAACTTTTTGCAGCGCATGCACAACCACGCGCCGCACCGCGTCGGCGTTTACAGAGGATTTAACGAACCGCTCTCGCATCAAATCGAGGCGGGTGCGGACATCTTTCTGATGCCTTCGCAGTATGAGCCGTGCGGGTTGAATCAGATGTATTCGATGCGCTACGGCACTGTCCCGGTAGTGCGTGCGACGGGCGGTTTGGACGATACGGTCGAGCAGTTTGATCCGGCGCGCGGCACGGGCAACGGCTTTAAGTTTGGCCCATACCGGTCTGACGCGATGCTTGGCAGCATCTATGAGGCGCTCCACTTTTATCAGCAGACTTCCGTGTGGCGACGTATTCAGTTAAACGGTATGTCCGAAGATAACTCCTGGGACGCGGCGGCGCGCAGGTATGTGGAGATTTATCAACGCGTCGCCGCATTGTAGAATAGAGACTTGTAGAATAGAGACTTGGTAAAATGCCGGTCGGCTTACAAAAGCAACAGGCTTTCATCTAAACAAATGGAATGGGCGGAAAGATTTTCTGCCCGTCGTCGGATAAGCAAGAGCAACAACAAGGAGAGTTTTTACATGAGCGAACACGTCAACGATGTCAGCGACAACAGCTTCGAATCGGACGTTCTACAGTCGGACAGGCCCGTACTGGTGGACTTTTGGGCCGCTTGGTGCGCGCCGTGCCGCATGCTCGCGCCGACGGTCGAGGCCGTCGCGGAGAAGTACGCGCAGACGGCGCGCGTCGTCAAACTAAATGTTGACGACAACCCCGCGACCTCGCAACGCTACGGCATCAAGGGCATCCCGACGCTCATCCTCTTTAAGAACGGTAAAGAGGAGGAGCGCGTCGTCGGCGCGACTTCGAAAGAAGCCATCTCGCGCATGATCGACAAACACATCGCGGGCGCGGTCGGCGCCTAACATCACCGAAAGCCGACAAGGGCGGCGCGAGCGCTTTCAAAGCAAGAGTTTTCGCGCCGCCTTAGTTTGCAGTTTTAAGGTTATCCGCTTCGCGGCGCGTAGAGGTCTTGGCGCGCCCGTCCACACGGGCCTTTGCGATGAGACAAATACAGGCGGGACGTGCAGCGTTCAAGCGTCGCACGTTTGAAGAGAGGCTGGCGGCCAAGCGTGCGCGCGCCGTCGAAGAGGGCAAGTTTCGCGCGCGTCAAGCGCAGGGCAAGCTCCGCCGCTTCGTCAACATCCGTTTTCGCAAGGAAGAGGTGGTGGAAAAGCTCTCGCTTCGGCGCGGCGAGTGCAACCGTTGCGGCGCGTGCTGCGAGATTCTTTTCAAGTGTCCTTTTCTCAAAAAGCACGACGACGGCTCGACGACCTGCGGCATCTACGAAGACCGCCCCGACCAATGTCGTCTTTATCCGATTGAGCGTCGCGACCTCGACGAAGTGCGGGGCCAGTGCAGCTTCTACTTTATCGAAAAGCCGATCAAGCTGGGCAAAGCAAGCTGAAAGGAAGTGGTACGTGATAAGTGATGAGTGATGAGAGGGAAGACAAATCTTCTCTCATCACTCATCACTCATCACTTATCACTTATCATCATGTCTAAAATCATAATTGTCACAGGCGCGCAGTGGGGCGACGAGGGCAAGGGCAAAATCGTCGACCTCTTGGCCGAACGTTTCGACGTGGTGGCACGCTATCAGGGCGGCCACAACGCGGGCCACTCCGTACAGGTCGGCGAACGTTCTTTCGCGCTTCATCTAATCCCTTCCGGCATCGTCCATGACGGCATTACTTGCGTGCTCGGCAACGGCATGGTCATCGACCCGAAGGCGTTTTTTGAGGAGGCCGACCGCCTGCTCGCGCAAGGACTCGAAGTTACGCCCAAACGCGTCCTCGTCAGCGCGCGCGCACATCTCATCCTCCCCTACCATCGCGCGCTCGACCACACGAGCGAAGAACGCTTGGGCAACGAGAAAGTAGGCACTACTCTGCGCGGCATTGGCCCTGCTTACGAGGATAAAGCGGGACGGCGCGGCATACGCGTCGCCGATTCGACCAACCCTGAGATTCTCCGCTCGCGGATTGAACGAAACCTCGAAGACGCAAATCACATCATCGAGGCCTACGGCGGAAAGCCGCTTGATGCCGCGCAGGTCTTTGACGAGATTGCTCCTTTTTGCGAACGTCTCGCGCCCTTTATCAAAGACACGATGCACTTTCTCAACCGCGCCGCTCGCGAGGGCCGCTCGATTCTTGTCGAAGGAGCGCAGGCCGCGCTGCTCGACGTGGATCATGGGACGTATCCGTTTGTCACCTCGTCTTCGACAACTTCGGGCGGCGCGTCAATCGGTCTCGGGCTTGCGCCGCATCGCATCACGGGCGTGCTCGGCATCGTCCGCACTTACACGACGCGCGTCGGCGAAGGCCCATTTCCAACCGAGATGCTCGAGGGCGAAGCCGAACTCGGCCAGCTCATACGCGAGCGCGGGCGCGAATACGGAGTCTCAACAGGCAGACCGCGACGCTGCGGCTGGTTCGATGCATTTGCCACGCGCTACGCGGCGGAAGTCAACGGCTTCGATTCCGTCGCGCTGACAAAGCTCGACATTCTCGACGCGCTCGATGAAATCAAGGTCTGCACGGGCTATCGTCTCGACGGTGAAGAGCTTGAGAGTTTCCCTTCGGTGACGCGCGACCTGCGTCGCGTCGAGCCGGTTTATGAGACGCTTCCCGGATGGAAGACTTCAACCGTAGGCACGACGGATTTTGACGCGCTGCCTGAGAACGCGCGCCGCTACGTCCGCTTTCTCTCCGAACGCATCGGTGTCGAAATCGGCCTTATTTCAACCGGCCCCGAGCGCGGACAAACCATCGTCTGCTCGGATTCTTCGCTTAGTCGCTGGCTTGCAAATTAATTGTCAGCGCGGCTCGTCAAACGCGCACATTGATGCGTTTGAATAATTATAGAATCGTCTCTATAATCCACGCGTGTTGGGCCGATAGCTCAGTTGGTAGAGCAAGTGGCTTTTAACCACTGGGTCGCAGGTTCGAGTCCTGCTCGGCTCATCAAAACAGACGAAAGGGCTGCTGATTAAGCAGCCCTTTTGTCATATCGTTTGAACCTTCTCAAGAGAGGTTCAAGGTTGCGCTGTGGTCGGAAGATAACGGTTGAGCAGGTTCTTCAACTGGTCGTTGTCGAGCGGCTTGGTGAGATATTGATCGCAGCCGGCCTGAATGGCTTTGATGTGCAGGTCGAGGCTGTCGTACGCCGTCAAGGCGATGATCGGCACATAGCGCATTTCGGGTTGCTCGCGTATCTGCATAACGGCCTGCGCGCCCGTCTGATGCGGCAGCCAAACGTCCATCAAAATCAGGTCGGGCCGTTCGCGCAGCGCCACCGTCACGGCCTCCAGTCCATCCGTTGCTTCGATCACACGACAGCCCCGCAACTCCAGCGTCATTCTTAACAACGTGCGGATTTCATCGTAGTCGTCAACGACGAGCACCGTCGGCGGTTCAGCGCGTTGTTCTTCTTCGCTCTCCATGAACAAATCCTCCCATGATGACGGAAAATAAAATGCTTCTCTGGCAGAGAGATTCAAGCGTCGGGTGGAATGTGCGAAACAATACTCTCCAATATTTTAAATGGCAAACAAAGAATTTGATTTGTTGATTTACAGAACCTTCTGAAAATCACTCCAGCAGGTTGTATATCGATGCGAGCGCGAAGCGAATTTTGTCTGCCAGGGGCGACCAAAACCCGCAGCACCCCATTGAATCACTTCGCGCTTCATCCGCTTATTGATCTGGTCGACGGCACGTGCGAGACGACGCGCGCGCTCCCATCGCTCGTCTCCGAAGATGCGAGCAGTGATTGGGTGGGCGGGAACGAATCCTGAAAGCGTCACGCCGGCTTTTTGATACTGGTAATCAGGCCTGTAAATCGCCGTCGCACAGCGAAGCACGTAGGCCAGAAGCTCAGACGTGGCATCGGTCGGATAGGCCATCTCGACGGTGACGGCATTCGAGTATTGCGGCGCATCGACAGCAAAACGGTTTGTCGAAACGAAGACCGTCACAACGCTGGCTGCGAGACAATGGCGACGAAGACGCGCCGAGACGCGCGACGTGTAGAGCGCAACGGCCTCACGCAATTCTGAGAGCGTTTCGACGGGGCGACCAAACGAACGCGAAGTGGTCAGACTTCTGCGCGGCGCAGGACAACTCTCAAGCGGAAGACAGCTCGTCCCGCGCAGCTCTTCGACTATGCGCGCGCCGACCACCGTCATTGCGCGTCGCGCCCAACGCACGTCCACATCGCGCAGATGTTGTGCGGTCTCGATGCCGCGCTCTGTGAGCAGTTTGGCGTAACGCGGGCCGATTCCCCAGACCCGCCCGACGGGTGTTTGCGATAACGCGCGCTCCTGCACAGGCGGGTCTGTCAAATCGAGTACGCTGCACGTCTCCGGGCTTCGTTTTGTGACTTGATGCGCGAGCTTAGCGAGAGTTTTTGTCTCTGCAATACCGACGGAGACGGGAATGCCCGTCCATTTTTTGACGCGCGCTCTGATCTCATGTCCCAAAGCCGTCAACGAAACATTCTTCGAATCAAGCAGTAAGAAAGCCTCGTCTATCGAGTAAAGCTCAACAGAAGGCGTGAACTGACCGAGCACTTCCATGACGCGTTGCGACATGTCTGCGTAGAGCGCGTAATTTGACGAGAGCACTTTGACGCTGTTCTCATCAAACAGGCGTTTTGCCTGAAAGGCCGGCATGCCCATCTTGATGCCGACGGCCTTTGCCTCTTCCGAACGCGAGATAACGCACCCGTCGTTGTTCGAAAGCACGACGACGGGTCGCCGCGTCAGGCTCGCATCAAAGACGCGCTCGCACGAGACGTAAAAGTTATTGCAGTCGATCAGCGCAAAGGCCTTTTTCATCTCTCGCTTTAATGTGCGCTGATTGACCAGAGCACTTTGCCCCAAACCTCGAAGTCCGACCCGTCTGCAATCTCTATCGGTTGATAAGCGTCGTTAGCGGGCAAGAGACGCAAGCGTCCATGTTCGATGGAAAGCTTTCGAACAAGAAAATCCGCGCCGACGCGCGCAATCACGATGTCTTCGTGATCGGCTTCGCAGGCACGGTCAACGACGAGAATGTCGCCGTCGTTGATGCGCTCGTCGCGCATCGAGTCGCCGCAGACGCGCAGATAAAAGGTCGCGGTCGGGTGTTTGATTAAATGTTGATTGAGATCGATGCGTCCTTCGATCCAGTCTTCGGCGGGCGAGGGGAAGCCGGCACTGACGCGCGTCAGAAAGAGAGGGCGCACAAGTCTCAAGCGTCTGTCTGCGACTCGGAGAACTGCTACTGCCATTGATGAAACCCCTTGCAACGGATGAAACAACGTGGCGCGATTCTAACGATGAGGCTTACACGAACGCAAGTTTTTTTGGCGATGTTTGCTCGTCATCATTAATTTGCGAAGTCGGATTGTCCTTCTCAAACGGCTATGATAGTTTCCGCATCTATCATGCAACGTTCCCCCATATTTTTTTTTGCATCTATTCTTCTCTCATTGTTCTTTTTTGCCGCCGCACCTGCGAGCGCGCAAAAAAGGGATGCCTCCGAGTTGTATCCCGTCCGACAAAACGGTAAATGGGGCTACATCGACAAGACGGGACGCATCCGCATCGAGCCGCAGTTTGACGAGGCGTGGGATTTCCATGAAGGTCTTGCGCACGTCAAGCGCGGCGAGCGTCGCAGCGTCATCGACCGCGAAGGCCGCACAATCTTCGATCTTCAACAGGTTGATATAGCGGGCAATTTTTCCGAAGGACTGGCTGCTGCATCGACCGGCAGCCAGCCTCCGTTGATGGGTTTTATCGACGCGAAGGGCCGCATCAAGATCAATCCTCAATACAACTCGGTGCGCGCCTTCGTCGATGGTTTAGCAGTCGTCGGCCTCAATCGGAAGTATGGTTATATCGACAAGAGCGGGCGCGTCCGCGTCAATCTCGAATTCGATAAGGCTTACGACTTCTCGGATGGTCTCGCGCTTGTCATCGTCGGCAACAAACACGGCTTTATCGACAAGACGGGCAAGCTTGTCGTCAAGCCGATTTATAACAACGCAACTGATTTCTCCGAAGGGCTGGCGAGCGTGGCCGTCGGCGCGCGCTATGCCGTCATCGACAAACGCGGTCAGACAGTTCTTGAGCCGCGCTTTGCCTACGTCGGCAAATTCTCAGATGGCCTGGCGCGCTTTATCGCCGACAACAAGTTTGGCTTTATCGATAAGACCGGCGCAGTTCGCATTCCGACACAGTTCGAGTGGGTATCGGATTTTTCCGGCGGGCTGGCCGCAGTAAAGCTTGGCGGCAAGTACGGCTACATCGACAAGACGGGCCGCGTCCTCATCCAACCACAATTCACAAAGGCACACGATTTCTCCGGCGGTATAGCCCGCGTGTGGTCCGGCGGCAAACAGGGCTACATCAATCCGGCAGGCGAGTTTATCTGGAAACCGACAAGTTAAGGAAAAAGGCAAAAGGTAAAAGGTAAAAGTGAAGAGGCACAGCCTGCTCTTACTTTTACCTTTTACCTTTTGCCTTTTTCCTTTACGAGAGGTGTTCGAGGCGGCGACGTGCTTTGGCAATCTGCCGGTCGATGCGTTCGGCCATCTGCGCAAGCGCATCGCGGCCCTGTGCCGTTTCTTCTTCAACTTCGAGTTGGAGTCGATAGAGGCTGTCGAGCTTGAGGCGTTTGATGCCGAACTCGACGGTGCGAATTTCGAGCTCAAGCGTGAGAAGGCGTGCGCCCAGGTCTTCTACGTCTTCGTGGCCGTGCGCGTTGGCGCAGAAGGATTGCAGCGCGTCGTCTCCTAAAAGCGTGTGCAGGCTGTCAAGGTCGCCGTCACGATAGGCGCGATTTGCTTCGGCCATCACTGAGTGGCGACGCTTGGCCTCTTGCTCGTCTGAAGCATGATCGGGATGAAACATCTTCGCCACCGACCAAAATAGCTTTCGCAGAGACTTCTTTGCAGGCAGTTCTTCGGCTGCATCCTGCGGGCCGTAAAAATCTCTGCTCTCTTCTTGCTCTTCGTCGTCGCTCTCTTCCTCGATGCCGAGCAGGCGGTCTTCAGCCTTTTTGATCGCGTGTTCGATGTCGGCAAGCTCGGCAAGGCGGCTGCCGACGAGATTGGCATAGCGCGTCTTAAACTCGCGCAAGCTTTCTTGCAACGAAGTGAGTTCCTCGCGTCGCTCGGAGAGCACGGTTTCGAGCCGCGCAACTTCTGTTTCGAGATCGACGGGAGCGTCTTTGATTGCGGATGGATGAAGTGTGATGCTGTGCATGAGCTTAAAAAAGAATGCACAGTTTAGCAGGACGACGGCTTTGAGAACCAACGCGTACGGTGAGCGTCAAACATCTTTATCAAACAAGCGTGCTGCATCAAGCGAGCTTGCGGACTTCGCTTTCGAGTTTGCCGTTTGCAACAGAGATAACAACTTCGGCGTTGGCTGTCCGGCCAAAGGTCTCGAAGGCTGCGCGCTCGACCGCAGCGACAAGCTCGGTGTTGAGGCCGCGCGCGCCCGTGCCGCGTCGCTGGCTGCGCGCGACGATGTATGAGAGCGCATCTTCGGTGACGACGAGCTTCAAGCCTTCGCCGCGAAACTCGCCTTCAAACTGTGGCAGAACATTTTCGACAAGGATGCGCCGCAGCGTCTCTGCCGGTAGTGGCTGGAAGACGACGATGCGCGAGAAGCGGCCAATCAGCTCAGGCAAAAAACCGTACTTCTGAAATGATTCGACCTCGTCAAGCGTCAGGCTCGTCGGGTCTTCATCCGCTTCGCCGCTGCGAAAACCGATGCCTGCGCGCCGCGCCTTAAGCATCTCGTCGAGACCGGAAAACGCGCCGCACGCGATAAACGGAATGTTGCGCGTCGAGAGATCAATACGCTGACCGTAGGCGGAAAACCCATAATCCATCGGGACGGGAACGACCGTCCCTTCGAGCATCGCCAACAACTCGCGCTGCACGCCGTAGCCCGATACGTCCTTTGTCGTCCCCTGCCCCGCAAATCGCGCGTTTGACGAAGCCGATGCGAGCTTGTCAAATTCGTCGAGACAGACAATGCCGCACTCCGCAAGATCGGAGTTGTCGCCCGCCGCAGCCATCAGACGCGTCAGTATTGTGCGCACGTCGTCGCCGACATAACCGCTTTCTGTAAAGCTCGTCACATCAACAACGACCGTCGGCAATTTGAAGACGTTGCGGAAAAGAAGCTCGACCATAAAGGTCTTGCCGCAACCCGTCGGGCCGACCATCAGGACGTTCTGTTTTGGTGGAAGTGCGCGTTGATCTTCGCCGTCAACGTAGAGTCTTTTCAGGCGGCGCACGTGCCGGTAGGCCATCAGCGCGAGCGCGCGCCGTTGTTCGTCTTGCCCCTTGTAGCCAAAGCCTTCAAGCTCGTCTGCGATTGCCGCAGGCGGCAACAACGGAAGGCTGCTGATGAATTCGGCCATCGCCTCATCGCGTCGGCGGAAGAACTCTTCCACGTCGGATTGCGGATCGTTGTCGGCTGGATCGTTTGCGCCAAACTTCATGCGACGCATTTTAACCCGAAAACAATCAAAACCTGACGACGCGGGTTAGATTCTTTTGCGTTAGTCTGAGCCGTGCTTATAAATTATCGGAAGGTTATCCGGTGAACTTGTAGCCGACGCGATGGACGGTGACGATGTAACGCGGGTCGCTCGGCGTGTCTTCAATCTTTTGTCGGAGCTTGGCGATATGCATATCAACTGTGCGCGTAAGCGGAAGCCCGTCGTAGCCCCAGACGTGATCGAGCAGTTGATCGCGGCTGACGACCTCGCCACGATGCTCGGCAAAGTAGCGCATGATCTTAAACTCGCGCGGTGAGAGTTCGAGCGCGCGGCCAGCCTTTTTTGCTTCAAGCGTCCTGAAGTTCAGTTCCACTTCGCCAAACTCAATGCCCTCGACCTCTTCCGAATGCTTTGAGGCGCGTCGCAAAACGGCCTCGACGCGCGCCATCAATTCAAGAAAGCTGAAGGGCTTGGTGACGTAATCGTCCGCGCCTGTTTTGAGACCGAGCACCTTGTCGATCTCCTGACCGCGCGCGGTGAGCATGATGATGGGCGTGCTGTTGCCCGTGCTGCGAAGCTGACGACACACGTCGAGTCCGCTCATGCGCGGCAGCATCACGTCGAGGATGACGAGATCAAGCCCCTTTTCGGAAGCGAGCTTGAGGCCGGCCTGACCGTCGCGCGCGACCTGCACAGAATAGCCTTCGTAGGTGAACCCGTCGCGCAACGCAACGGCCATCGCTTGATCGTCTTCGACAATCAGCACTTTGCGCGTCATTTCCATAGACACTTATTTCTTCTTTCCTCTACGTTCTT
>CBDUCU010000060.1:0-12572 GCA_965365725.1 uncultured bacterium
GCGAGTTTCAGGTTAATACGTCAAACTACTCGGCTGAATACGGACGCGCCGCCGGCGGCGTTGTCAACACCGTCACGAAAAGCGGGACAAACGAATTTCATGGCGGCATCTTCTATTACCTACGCAATAACGCTTGGGGCGCGACCAATCCGTTTATCACCCGTCCCATTCTCGTCAATGGAGTTCCCGGCACCGAGCGATTCAAGCCGATAGACAAGCGTCATCAGTTTGGCGGCACGCTCGGCGGCCCCATCGTCAAAAACAAGCTCTTTTTCTTCTTCACATACGATGAACAGCGCCGCGACTTTCCCGGCGCGGCCATCGCCGGCGATGCCAGATTCACCAACGACATAACAACGGCGGGCGGCACGGTTGATCGTGTCAGACTTAAGGCGCTCTCGCCGGCTCTGATTACTGATACGCGGATCAACGAAGCCACCTCGTTTCTTTCGAGCTTGCTTGGCGAAGTGCCCCGCAGACAGGATCAGCGAATCTTTTTCCCGAAGATTGATTGGGTCATCAACAGCAACAATACCTTCACCGGCTCTTACAATCGGATGCGCGCCGCGTCGCCTGCCGGCATCCAAACGCAGCCGACAACTAGAAGCGGCGTGGCCAGTTTCGGCGACGACTTTGTCGAGACCGACATCCTTAACCTGCGTCTGACCTCGACGATCTCTCCGTCCGTTCTCAACGAAGCCCGCTTCCAGTGGGGACGCGACAATCTGTTCGCCTTCAGCCAGGAGCCGACCTCTGCCGAGCAGTCGATTCTCCCTGCTGGGTTAGAGCGTTTAGCCAACGTCTCGGTGGGCAGCAATGCTGGATTCAGCTTTGGTAAGCCGACCTTCCTCGAGCGCTATGCAAACCCTGATGAGAGGCGCGTGCAGGTGGCCGATACGATGACCGTCACTCACGGCAACCACACCGTCCGGTTCGGTTTCGACATCAATCACGTCAACGATCTGCTTGACAACCTCCGCAACGAGAGCGGCAGTTTCACCTACGACAACACCAACGAGTTCATCGTCGACTTTATCAACGTCCGAAACGGCAACGCTCTGCGCCAGGCCGACGTGAGATGCTTTAGCACGACGGGCACGAGAAGCACATTGCGCGCCGGCAAGTGCTATACGAGCAACTTCCAACAGGCCTTCGGCCCGACGGCTTTTGAGATTTCGACCAACGACTACAACTTCTTCGTCCAGGACGATTGGCGGGCCACACCGCGCCTGACTCTCAATCTGGGGTTGCGGTATGAGTATCAGCAACTGCCTGAGCCGCAAATTCCAAATCAGCTCTCCAATCTCACAAATCAGGCCTTCGGCCCGGCGCAAACCAATGATTTCCCGTCCGACAAAAACAACCTCGGGCCGCGACTCGGTTTTGCCTACGACCTGACCGGTGACGGCAAGACATCCTTGCGCGGCGGCTACGGAATTTTCTATGGTCGTATCATCAATTCGACGATCATCAACGCCGTCAGCAACACGGGCGTTGCTGAAGCGCAACGCAACTTCTCTATCAACCCGGCGGATGCGGCTGCGCCCGTCTTCCCGACCATTCTTTCAGCCGCGCCCAATATTGCAGGCGCAGCGCCCAACATCGTCGTCTTCTCTCCAAACATGCAGAATCCGACGATCCATCAGGCGGATTTAATTCTTGAGCGCGAGATCATGCGCAATACGGTTGTTTCGATCTCCTATCTCTTTAGCCGTGGGCGAAACCTGCCGACCTTCGTAGACGAGAACCTGCCCGCGCCGACGACGCAGACTTATACTTTCGTCAACGGCCCGCTCAACGGAGAGACGATCACGCTTCCTCTCTTCGCCAGAACTACGGGACGGCCCGACACTCGCTTTGGCGCGATCACGCAGATCAGAAGCGACATCGAATCAAAGTATGACGCGCTTGTTTTGCAGGCCAACCGCCGCCTGACCGACGGGCTTCAGTTCCAGGCCCATTACACATACTCGCGTTCGCGTGACAACGGTCAGAACTCATCGACCTTCACCGACGCGCAATCGCGCCTCAATCCTTTTGATGAAAGCCTGGACGGCGAAGGCCTCTCGAACAACCACGTCCCGCATCGTTTTGTGGCGAGCGCCGTCTGGAATCCCACCGCCAGGTTCGGACTTGAGAATTCGAAGGTTGGCCGCGCAATCTTTAACGGATGGACGATTGCGCCCATTTTTGTCGCTCAAACCGGCAGCACTTACTCAGCAAACTTCTCCGGCAGCGTCAACAATTCGATTAGCGGCGGCATCACCGGTTCGGGCGGTGCCAGCCGTCTTCCGCAGTTTGAGCGGAATGCTTTCCATCAGCGAAAACTTGTCAACGTTGACCTTCGCGTCTCGCGTCGCTTCCGCTTTACTGAATCAGTAAACATCGAGTTTTTGGCGGAGGCATTCAATCTCTTCAACCGCTTCCAGGTGACGGACGAGAACTTCACTCTGTACGGAGTTTCTGGAACTACTTTCACCTTCAACCCGACCTTTGGCACGCCCCGCACGGCTGGTAACTCGATCTATCGCGAACGACAGATTCAGCTTGCCGTCCGTTTCCAGTTCTAACTAAGAGCCTCTTGAAAGGCTTACAGGGCGCGTCGCTTCAAACGAGCGGCGCGCCCTCTTTTTATTCGCACAAGCCGCGACTCTGTATGGAAACAAACATCTGTCGTGCGGGTCGGAAATTTATCCGAGCATCTTTAATTTATCTTGCGAAAGAAGTTTCGTCGTTAAAACTTTTAATAGGTGATGCGGCACACGCGTTGCCCTCGTCCTCGTCGAGACAGGAAGAGTGTTGAGCTTTTTCGTCTCGATAGTGTGGGAGCGCGCTAGAACAACTTAAGGGAGGTTTTTGAAGTTATGGGTTTACCAAATAGCGATGAGATTGAAGGAAAATTCGATCAGGCGAAGGGTGCGATCAAAGAGAACGTCGGCGATGCTGTCGACGACGAGCGCATGCAATCAGAGGGCGCGGCTGAACGCGCAGGCGGAAACATTCAAGAGGGTTTTGGCACGGCCCGGCGCAAGGTCGGCGAAACAATCGAAGACATCGGCAACGCCATCGGCAAATAAAAACGATTTGCCGACGCAAAAACATTCAAATCAAACGAGGGACGGCCAACCGTTTAATTAACGATTGACCGTCCTTCTAATTTTGAAAGCTTGAGCCTCAAAAAATTTCAAATTTGAGATTCAAGATTGAAATCTCTGCCGACCCTTTGCAGAAACGCGTGCGCGCCAATAGATCGCGCCGCCAGTGAGCAGCAGCAGGCACGTCCCGCCTATCACCTTTAACTCAAAGACCAAAGCGTTTGCATCGGGCGGCGGAATCATCGCGACGGCCATCGCAAAAAGGGTCGTCAGCATCCCGCACGCGCCGAGAAACAAAAGCGTGTGTTTGCCGCCGGGCAAGTAATGCGTCCGCACTCTGTCTGCACTGCGCACGTGTCGCATGAAACAGACGAAGAGATATATGAAAGGTATAAAGTAGAGCAGAAGCGACATATCAATGAGCGTGAGAAAGGCTCGCTCGACGGTTGTGCCCTTGCCGATAACGCCGAAGCCGACAAACAGTGTGGCCAAAGCAGCCTGTACGAGGATGGCGACGTGCGGCGTGCGAAAACGCGTGTGAACACGACCGAAGGCCGCAGGGAAATAGCGATCCAGACCGACGACAAAAGCGACGCGCGCCGACCCCGTTAGCCACGCGCCAAGACCTCCGAGCCTACCCAATGCGGCCAGCGCCGCGCACAACGGCGCAAGCCACCACAGAGAGGCGCTCAGACGCGACGCTCCCGCGTCGATAGCCTGAAAAGGCGCGGCGATGATGTTCAGATTATCGGCCGGCAGATACCAGAGCAGCGTGCCCGTCGAGAGTATGTAGAAAAGCGCGGCAAGCGGCGCGGCCAGATAGACCGCGAGCGGGAGGTTGCGGCGCGGCTGCTCTATCTCTTCGCCCATCGTCGAAGAGAGTTCAAGACCTGCATAAGCAAACGCGATGGTCGCCCAAAAATTTAGCGAAGAGAAATCAGCAAAGCTCGGGCGAAAACTTTCGAGCGCAAAAGAGTTGGCCGGCTCGAAATTGAGCGCGCCGTAGATGCCGAATCCGACGAGGATTGCGCCGACCGCATAGGTGCTCAAAGCTCCCGCGTTCTGCAACCATTTGCCCGTACCCGTACCGACGACGTTGACAATCGTCGCAACCCACAGAAGAACGAGCGTAAACGGTAGAACATAGAGCCAGCTATCGCCCAGCCCCGTCTGCCCCTGTCCGACGGCGTAGGCGGCAATCGTGGCGATGGAAAAAAGTATGCTCGGATAAAAGAGGACGTTGTTGATCCAGTAGCACCACCCGCAAAGGAAACCGTGTCCTTCGCCAAACTCGCGCTTTGTCCAGGCGTAGATGCCGCCCTCTTCCGGATAGGCTGCCGAGAGTTCGACGACCGCCAGTCCCTGCGGGATAAAGAAAAGAAGCGCGGCGATTATCCAGAGCGTGACACCGCTTGCGCCCGCTTTGGCGGCCGTTCCCGTCCACGTCAAATTGATAACGGCGGCGATATTGAAGAGCACAAGGTCGCGCAAACTGAGCGCGCGTGCAAGTCGCGTTGCACCCTGTTTTGTAGCTTCTTCCATCGACGCTGTTTTGTTCTTCGGAATTTGCTTGAAGGCTGACAAGATATTGCTTGCAGACACAACAGAGACAAAACAGGAAGTTGAGAATTTCTTATCTGAGATTTGAAATTTCAAATCTCAGATAAGAAATTCTCTCAACTCTCGTCTGTCTTGTTTGCGGCGTTTACTTCTTTACTGACAAACAAAGGCGGTCGGCAGGAGAATCCACAACTCCCCGATTTATTGGTTGCTGTGCGCGAGCACTTCATAGCTTTCAGACGCAATGATAAGCAGAAGCGCGCCCTCTTCGGTGTAAATTTCGTCGTGGACGCTCTCGGGCATGGCGCAATTGAAATCGCCCGCGCTCAAGATCGTTTCCCCCGAGCGCATCCGGCCTTCAAGGATGAGACATTGTTCAGTGCCGAGATGACGGTGCGCCGAGATGCGCGCGCCGGGGTCGAGTCGGACGAGCGTCGTTACAGTATCGCGCTCCTTATCGACAAAGAGCAGCTTGACGTAAACGCCTGCGTCCGCCGTCTTCATCCATTTACCATCTTCTTTGCGGACGACGAGAAAATCTTTGAGGCCCGCAAACTGCGACGGAGCGCTCTGCGTCTGTGCGTGCGCTTCAGCAGAGACGAGATTGAGAAGCTTTTCGCGCACGGAGGACGGCGGCGCAACCTGCGGGACAACAAGCACAAGCTGCGCAGCCGTCTCTTCAAACGCGCGCCGCTCTGCGTCACACTCTTTGCAGCCCTCTTCCAGATGGCGCTCGAATGCACTGCGCTCATCCGCGTCGAGCGCATCGAGCGCGTAGAGCGCGGCCAATTCTCTCATCTCATCTTCGACAACCCTTTGACTCATCCCTTAACTCCCATATATCGCTTGAAGCGCGTCGCGCAGCTTGGACATGCCAAGCCGGATGCGCGTCTTAATCGTGCCGAGCGGTTGATTCAAAGCCGCGCTGATCTCGCTGTGGCTCATCCCGCCGAAGTATGCAAGCTCGATTGCTTCGCGCTGCTCCGGCGAGAGCGCATCGAGCGCCGCACGCACGCGCGCCCCGGTCTCGCGCGCGGCCCATTCGCCCTCGACATCCTCGCCCGCTTCGCTTTGATAAACGGACGCGTCGAGCGGCTCGGTTTTTTGTCGTTCGGTGCGGCCTGAGCGCAGGCGGTCGATGGCGCGGCTGCGCGCGATGGTTGTCAGCCACGCAAGCGGAGCGCCGCGCTCACGACTATAACTAGCGGCCTGTCGCCATGCCTGTGTGTAAACGTCTAACAAAACCTCTTCGGCCGTCGGCGCATCGCTCAAAACTCTGAGCAGAAGGCCATAGACAAAGCGCTTTGTCTCGTCGTAAAGAGCGGCCAGCGCCTGCTCGTCGCCTGCGGCCACTCGCCCGATCAGAGCGGCATGGCGCAGCTCACCCGAATCGTGATGGCCGATGGAATTTTGAGGCGAGACCATCGTCTGTGCGAAACCTCTTCTCATCAAAAGCCGTCGGCGAGGCAAATCCGAACTCTCTGTCGCGCGCGTACTATACATTGAATTCGGACTCAGACCGAAGTCCCGGCCAGCCCGGTGCGCCGGGAGCAAAGGATTGGCTGCGAGAGCGATTCTTGCATGCCTCTCTCGTCGGCAAGATCGACATCTTGATATACGGAGCGAAGGAGAAAAGAGGATGCATCAAATGAGGGTCGGGCGTGTTGCCCTTTACATATTCGCGGCGCATTTGATTGCTGCGATCGTCAACGCTTCCCCTATCAACGCCTCGGCGCAGAGCGCGATGAGTGGTGGTCACCACAATCAACAGATGATGGAGAAGTCGCTTTATGAGCGTCTGGGCGGAGCCGAAGCCATCTCTGCCGTCATCGATGATTTCGTCGCGCGCGTCGCCGCCGACCCGCGAGTCAACAGAAAATTTGCGCGCAGCAACATCGACCGCGTCAAGTTTCACCTCAAAGAGCAGGTTTGCGCGGTGACGGGCGGCCCATGCAAATACACGGGCCTGGACATGAAGACCTCGCACAAGAACATGAAGGTGACTGAAGGCGAATTCGGAGCACTCGTCGAAGACCTTGTCGCCACGCTCGATAAATTCAACGTGCCTGCGCGCGAGAAGGGCGAAATTCTCGGCGCGTTGGGGCCGCTCAAGGCGCAAATTGTCGAAGTCAACTCGACTGAGACGGGCACGCCGCTACCAGCAGAGTTTAAGCCCGCACCACCGCTCGGCAAATCAAAGCTCAAAAAAGGGCCGATCCCAAAGAGCAAGGGGCACAAGACCGCGAAGATGTAAGCGAGATGAAACAAGAACGCTTCCTTCCCTTTATCAAAGCTTCCGCCGCGCTCAAGCCAATAAACGGGCCGCACGCGGCGGAAGCTTTGAAGAATTCTTTTTTTGAAGAATTCTTTTGCGGGGTGCTCGAAATCCGCCGCGTCGCGTCAAAAATTTCAAGCTCGATTTCAAACCTGACATCAGGAGAGAGAAAAGATGAGATTCGCAATCAAAATCAGCTTCTTCGTCGCACTCGCCCTTGCGCTTTTAACTACAGCGCCCGCGATTGGCAAACGCCGCAGCACAGACGCAGTAGTAGTCGCCGCCTCCGCCTCTGCACAGAAGGGCGCGGACGTGCGTATCAAGAATTTTGAGTTTGAGCCGCGCGAGACGAGCATCAAGGTCGGCGCAACCGTCACGTGGAGAAACGATGAAGGCAGTCACGTCGTTACTGCCGACGATAATTCGTTTTCCTCGCCGACGCTTGCGGCAGGTAAGACCTACAGCCGACGATTTACAAAACCCGGTACATATTCCTATCACTGCTCCTTTCATGGAGGTCCGGGAAACGGCATGTCCGGCACAATCGTCGTGACGCGCTGATCGTGCGTCGTCAGGAAATAAAAGCAATTCTATCAACGCAATCACAATAAATTCCGAAGCGACGCGGCAACACCGGATTTGAAAGTTTAAGTTTGAGATTTGCTATTTGAAATCAGAAATTTTCAATCTCAGGGAGATTCTTTTGCGCGTCTATGGTGAGCGCGGCGGAAGTTGTGGTAAATAGTTTGAGCATGACGACACAACAGACCGGACACGCGCAGGCCGACGGCCCGCACAGCAGCACGCCTCCACACACACCGCACAAACGCTCCTGGTTCAAGCCGCGTCTTGATTGGCTTTTGATCTTTGTGCCCATCGCCGCCGCGCTCAGATTTGTTCCAGCGCTTGAGAATCCGACGGCGCTTTTTATCGTCTCGTGTCTCGCCATCATTCCTCTGGCCGGTTGGATGGGACGCGCCACAGAGCATCTGGCAGAGCATCTCGGTCAGGGCGTGGGCGGACTTTTGAATGCGACTTTTGGCAACGCCGCCGAGCTTATCATCGCTCTTTTCGCGCTCTCGAAGGGTTTGACGGGTGTGGTCAAGGCTTCGATTACGGGGTCGATTATCGGCAACATTCTGCTCGTCTTAGGTCTCTCGTTTTTGGCTGGCGGGTTGAAGTTTCGCAAGCAGGAGTTTAACCGCGTGGCCGCAGGCGTTTCTGCAACAGCGCTGACGCTTGGGGCCATCGCGCTCATCATCCCGACGGTATTTCATCAGGCGGCGGCGCTCGTCCCTGTGGCACAAGGCGGCTGGACGATTGAAAAAGAGCGTGGTCTATCGCTCGCCATCGCCATCGTTCTCTTTGTGACCTACGCGCTGACGCTCGTCTTTACGCTCGTCACGCATAGAGAGTTGTTCGGGGCCGATGAATCCAAACCGATTGCACGCGAAGCCGGAGAAGAGCTGACGCGTATGGAAGCCGAAGCGGGCGCGCACGCCCCCTGGTCTGTCGGCAAGGCGGCGGGCGTACTGGTCGGCGCAACCGCGTTTGTCGCGCTCATCTCAGAGTTTCTGGTCGGCGCAATTGAGAGCGCGCGCAGTTCTCTTGGATTGACGGAAGTTTTTGTCGGCGTAATCGTCGTCGCTATTGTCGGTAACGCCGCCGAGCATTCGTCGGCCATTTTGATGGCGATGCGCAACAAGATGGACATCAGCATCGGGATTGCCGTCGGCTCAAGCCTTCAAATCGCGCTCTTTGTCGCGCCGCTTCTGATCTTCGCTTCTTATCTCTTCGGCACGCCGATGGACTTGGAGTTTACCGTGCCTGAAGTCGTCGCGGTCGTCGCCTCGATCATCATCGTCGAACAGATCAGCAGCGACGGCGAAAGCAACTGGATCGAAGGCCTTCAACTGCTCTCGGTCTACGCTGTGCTCGCCATTCTCTTCTACTTTTTGCCAGACGTTCATCCGGGCGCGCACGCCGGAGCAACTACTGGACATTAGAAAGCTCTCAAGATGCAGTTGTGAGGAGCGGACTTAAGAGAAGCCATGACGCGGGATGTCTCGCTTCGCAACATCAAGCTGCTTCATACAATTGTCTGGGCGTTCTTTGTCGGCTATATCGTCGTCATCCCGATCCTCGGTTTCATGCGACGCTATACTCAGGCGTTTGTGCTGATTGGCATTGTGCTTGTCGAAGTTTTCGTTCTCGTAGTTAACGGGCTGCGCTGCCCTTTAACAGGAGTGGCAGCTAAATATACCGACGACCGCAGCGACAACTTTGACATCTACCTTCCGCTGTGGGTCGCGCGGCACAACAAGCTTATCTTCGGGTCGTTGTTTGTGGCCGGACTGCTGTTTACTCTTGTCCGTTGGGCGGGATGGCTCGGGTAGACCGACTTACGTTTGAAGTTACCTGCAAACGGTTTAGACGAGGGGCTAGTCCGGCCCCTTTTTCCATCTGAGATTTCAAGCGTCGCGCTTCTCTGTCTCGGTCTTTGATGAAGCTTTCCTGTTTGCCGGCGTGAGATTCATCCTTCGCAGGAGATTGCTGAACCGCTCGTCGTCGCGCAACGGGTCGAGCTTTGGCTCGGTCACCAGCCAGACAAGCCATAGATCGCGCATCTCAACTGCCTTCTCTAACTGAGCAAAGGCCGCGTCGCGTTCATCCAAAGCCGCATGACAAAGCGCAAGGTGATAAGGATTGACGTAACGTTGGGCTGAGAGCCTTTCGAGTTTACGGAAAACCTCGCGCGCCTCTTCGTGGCGTTTGACGGCGACAAGCGCATAGACAAGCTCGTAAGAGGTGATGCCCGAATCAGGCTCAAGCTGGTAAGCCTTCTGTAGAGATTCGAGCGCTTCCATCGTGCGTCCGGTTTCGAGCAGGACGTTGCCGCGCTGAAGATAGCCCTGCCAGTAATGCGGATTGAGGTCGATGATGTCTTCGGCTTTGGCAAGCGACTGCTCAAAACGATGAAGCTGATAAAGCGTCCATGCGGTAAGTACCATCGGGCGCGGCGAAAACGGATCGAACTCTTCCGAGCGAAGGATCGCGCGCTCGCTCTCCTCATTGCGACCTACAGCGGCGAGGAGCGCCGCATACCATTCATGCGCCAGCCCGTTGTTCGGGTTAAGCTCCAGAGCCTTTTTTACGAGACGCTCGGCCTCTTCCCACTTCCAATCATAAAAGGCAGTGATAAAACCAAGTACGGCGTAAGCGTCGCTGAGTGAATCGTCAAGCTCAAGAGCGCGGTGCGCCGCCTGCTTTGTCTTTTCGTAACCCTCTTTTGGCGAGATCATCCCGAAGATGCTCGCCCAGTTGTAGTAGAAGGCGACGCCTGCATGAGCCAGAGCATATTCGGGGTCGAGCGCGACGGCCCTCTCAAACTCTGCGAGCGCGCGCGGAAAGGTTTCTGGCGTAAACTGATTCCAGAAAAAACGTCCGCGCAAGTATGCATCGTGCGCCTGCGCGTTCGCTGTGCCGCGCTTTCCTAAACGGCGACGCTCCTCGCCCGTCAATTGCGGAACGATGGAATCGGCCACCTTGCCTGAGATCGAATCCTCAAGCTCCAACACATCTGCGAAAGGCTCGTCAAACTGCTCGGCCCAGACGTTTGCGCCGCCGCGCACGTCGAGCAGTTGAAGCGAGACGCGTATGCGCTCGCCCGCGCGACGGATGCGCCCGTCGAGCACGAAATCTGCCGCAAGCTCTCGGCCCGCTTTGAGCGGGTCGGTCGCCTCGTCGCCGTAACGCAAGACGGCGCTTGTCGGGCGCACCGTCAAGCTATGAACATTCGACAGACGCGTGATGAGAGCGTCGGCCAAGCCCACGCCGAGATATGTGTCTTCGGTGTCGGTTGTCGCGCTCAGCATCTTGAGCGGCAGCACGGCGACCAACTTTGTCTGTGCGCGCTCAAAGAGCGGAGCAGCAGACTTGGGAAGCGAAAGCGGCGCGGCGTGAACAAAAGAGGAGGCGGAGACGGGACGGCCTTCCAAGTAGTTTTCAACGTCGTCGCGCAACAACGCCGCCGACTCGTAGCGTTCAACCGGGTCTTTTCTAAGCGCCTTGAGCACAACGCGGTCGAGGCTTCCGGCAAGCATGCGGCGCAGATCTTCGAGCGTCGCACTGCGTAATTGGCAGAGATGCTCTACCGTCAACGGCTCGTCGTTCGCCTGCTTAGTGCGCAACAAATTTTCCGTACGACTGATGGCGACGCTCGGCGGCTCGGGTTCCTGCTCTGCGAGCACGCGCGCGACTTCGTGCGGCAGACGCGTGCGAAAACTGTATGGACGATGCCCCGTCAAAAGCTCGTAGAGCAGAATGCCCAGAGAATAAACGTCGCTCAAGAAGGTGACGGGCAGACCCTGGACCTGTTCGGGGCTTGCATACTCGACCGTCATCATCCGCAGGGCGGTCGCCGTCAGGGGCGAAGTATCCTGCGAGAGTTCTGGATTGAGAAGCTTGGCGATGCCGAAGTCAAAGAGCTTGGGCACGCCGTCTCGCGTGACGAGAATGTTTGAAGGCTTGATGTCGCGGTGGATGATCTGGTTGCGGTGCGCGTGATGAACCGCGTCGCAGATTTGTCTAAAGAGCTGAAGACGCTCGCGCAGGCCCAGACGATGCGCGTCGCAGTAAAGATAAAGCGGCTCGCCCTCGATATACTCCATGACGAAGTAGGGCTGGCCCGTGTCGGTTGCGCCGCCGTCCAAGAGAAGCGCGATATTGTGGTGTTCGAGCGCAGCCAGAATTTGTCGCTCGTTGCGAAAACGGCGGAGGATGAAATCCGTGTCCATCCCGCGTTTGATGACCTTGACGGCGGCCTTCATGCGAAAGGCGCTGTCGGCGCGCGTCGCCAGATAAACTACGCCCATCCCTCCGCGTCCGATCTCACGCTCGATGCGATACGCGCCGACGCGACGGCCGATCAACGGGTCGGCCTCGTCGCCTGACGGCAGATTATCGAGCACGATATTTTCAAAAGAAGTTTTATCGAAGGACTCGCCCGACTCTTCAATCTGCGCCAGATGCGTTTCTACCTCGCGGCGCAATTCAACATCTCCTGTACACGCACGCTCGATAAACGACGCTCGCTTGTCGGGCGCGAGGCCGCGCGCCTGTTGAACGATCTCGCTTACACGTTGGCGGCGTTCGGGGTTCATAAAACCATTTGACAACTAAAACGATAAGGCGCGTTACGCGTCGAGCGGCTCGAAGCGCGCGGTGAAGTGTCTGAGAAAAGGCGCTTGATGCTTGATGCGGTAGCCGCGAATCGATTCGCGCCGCTCGTAAACCTGAAGGATGGCTTCGATAACATAATCGACGTGACTCTGCGTATAGGCGCGGTGCGGTATCGCCAGACGAACCAGTTCGAGATTCGCCGGCATCTCGTCGTTTGTTTCGGGCGCGCGACGCGCGAGCATGACAGAGCCTATCTCGCAGGAGCGTATTCCTGCCTCACGATAAAGCTCGACGGCGAGAGCTTGGCCCGGATATTCGAGCGCGGGGATGTGCTGCAGCAACGCGCCGGCATCGATATAGATGGCGTGTCCGCCCGGCGGTTGAACGATGGGAACGCCCGCGCGCGCGATGTGCTCGCCGAGATAGCGCATCGAGGCAAAGCGGTATTGCAAATAATCTTC
>CBDUCU010000061.1:0-12464 GCA_965365725.1 uncultured bacterium
CGCCATTGCCGGGCGCGCAAAAGATTTGACGCGTTTGACCGTTCGCGCCTTTTTCAAGCGCCCAACAGATCGCGTGCTCGCGCCCGCCCGAACCCACGACAAGAATTTTCATATCAAAAGTCGTCTTTCAAAAGTATAAAAGAGCTTTCAAACGCATCTTTACAAACATAGTGTGACCCGTCGCTAAAACGACTTGCACAAGATCATGAGTCAGCGCGACTCTCAAAAAGGCTAAGACTTCCGCAGCATTGCATACTTGTGCAAAGAGTAAACTTAATTTGGCACGCGTACGCGTAAAGCTCCACGCATAATTTCAAATTCTGCGGGCAGCCTTCCGGCTAATTCACCGTCAATTTCAAGCTCGACCACGTCATCGGGCGAGGAGCGCGCAGTCAAAGTCCGTGCGAGCGTGTGACGAACTTCGCGCATGCCGAGATGCGTGCCGAGATAGATGCGATATGAGTTGCCGAGAATTTTGAGCGCGCTCATATCGCCGACGGCAACAATATCGAAGAGACCGTCGTCGAGTTTTGCAGCAGGCGCGATCTTCATCCCGCCGCCGAAATATCTCGCATTGGCGACGCAAAAATTGGCGACCGCGAGATGAAATTCCGGGCCGCCGTCGAGCGCAATTTTCACAGTGGGTCGCTCGTAAGCGAAGGCTGTCTGCATCGCTGCGACGGCGAAGGCTGCGCGCCCGCCAAAAGCCTGTGCGCTGCGTGCTGTAAGCCCTGCGGAATCTTCCTTGACGCGTTTGACAACTTCGCTGCCCATGCCGAAAGACGCTACGTTGATAAAGTGTCGAGTCTCTTTGCGTCCATCCTGCGTCGTAAAGTGGACGCGGCCAGCATCCATCGTTTTAGTCACGCCTTCTTTTAACGTACGCGAGGCCGCGCTCGTCGAGTTTGGAATCCTGAGCGTGCGCCTGAAGTCGCCGCCCGTGCCGCTCGGCAAAACTCCCAACTCTGCATTCGCGCCCGAGCGGAGTATGCCGTCAGCAGTCTCTGAGATCGTTCCATCGCCGCCGCAGGCGATGATGAATCTGCGGCCCGCACGCGCCTCTCGTTCAGCAATCAAACGTGCATCGCCAGCACGCTCTGTAAACATGCATGCAAAGGGGCCGAAGTGCCGTCGCAAATCGCTCGCGGCGCGCGGCCAAGCTTCGGCGGTCGCCCCGCCTGCCGATGCAGGGTTGATGATGACAAGTGGGAGCGAAGACATTTTGGAACGCGCGTGTAAGTAAATGAATTTTTAGAGATGAATCAGCGCACGCGTTCGGCGCGTGCAGCGTGCGCGGTTTGAAGCGCACCATTAGCTGCGTTTAGTTGCAGCGTGCGATCCGTTTCCGCAAGCTCTGCAATCTTTTCCATCACAAAGTCGGCGATCTCTTTATAAACTCTGACACTATCTCCACGCGCGATAAACCGAGATAGATCGAGAGGCTCGCCAAAGTGTATGCGGATGGGTTCTCCGCCGCGCCAGTTGCCTACGACCTGACGGAAAAGATTATTGCCAAGCCCCGCGATAAAGACTGGGACGACTTGCGGGTGTGCGTCCTTGATGAGCTTGCCGATGCCGGGTTGCGCGCGCAGGAAGGAATATGGGTCGTCCGTTTTGTTGCGCGTCCCTTCTGGATGAAAGCCGACGACTGCGCCCTCGCCCTCACGGCAGAGTTCGACGAGCACGCGCATCGAATACTTATCAAATGGCCGCTTGCCGATCTGCGGTCGCTCGCCCGCTGCAAAGAAGGGCGGAAACATCGACCACCAGCCCATCACGAAATTGACGAGCAGCCCCAGGGGCGAGTCGTAAAAGAAACGCCCGCGCACGGGAAAGAAGAGCGTCTTCTGCCAGCGCGTGCGCCGGAAAAGAACGCTTGAAACGGCGTACATATCGAAGAACGAACGGTGATTGGCGGCAAGCAGAAGCGGGCGTTTGTGCGTTACGTTCTCAAGATTTTCGAGTCCGTAAACGCGCATGATGTTGTAGGTCGCAAGATGAATCCAGCCCGCGCCGAGCGTGCTCTGACAGAAAGTCCAGAAGCGCTTCCAACGCCCCTTGTTCATGCGCCGCACAAAGCGATAAGCAAAACGCTCGAAACGCGTCAGCACGGCAAATTCTTCCGCCGACGGTTCAAGCTCATACCACGAGCCGTCAGCCGCGCTTTCGTCAAACATTCTATTTGTCGTCTGTTCGTCGGACAGGACTCTTCGCCTCACTTGCGCTCAAAGAAAAAGTGACAGGAGAGTTTATCATCCCTCTCCTGCCACTTGTCATCCACTCAAGCCATTTCAGATCAGTCGATGGAGAAGTATCTCGCCTCTTCGTGATGAACAATAATCGCGGAGGTTGATTGTTCAGGCACAAGTTGAAACTCTTCGCTCAGCTCAACGTCGATCCGCGAAGGCTCAAGCAGCTCGAAGAGCTTGACCTGATCTTCAAGGTTCGGGCAGGCCGGGTATCCGAAGCTAAAGCGCGAGCCTTGATAGCCCTGATGAAAGAGCTTGTTTAGCTCTGCCGCGTCGCGCCCGGCAACGCCTAACTCTTGGCGTATGCGCTTGTGCCAAAGCTCTGCGAGAGCTTCCGCCGATTCCACACTCAAACCATGAAAGAAGAGATAGTCGCGGTAGTTGTCGGAGGTAAACAATTGCTTCGCGTATTCGCTTGCGCGACGACCGACGGTGACAAGATGAAAGGCGACAACATCCGTGCGGCCCGACTCTTTCGACGCAAAAAAGTCTGCCAGACACAAACGTTTTCCCGAAGTTTGGCGCGGGAAAGTAAAACGCACACGCTCCGTCTTCTCATCATCATGATAGATGACGAGGTCGTTGCCTTCAGATTGACAGGGAAAGTAGCCATAGACGACGCGCGGCGCAAGAAAACCTTCGCGTTTCGAGCGTTCTTTCAACTCAGCGTAAGCGGGGCGCACCGTCTCTTCAAGGATGCGCTGGTACTCGTCAGCGCTTCTCTTCCCCTGCTTGAACTGCCACTGGCCTTTGAAGAGCGCAGTTTCGTTGACGAAAGCGAACACTTCATCGAGCGACACGTCTTCAACGACGCGCGAGCCGTAGAAAGGCGCACGCGGAATCGGAGCGTCAGGATTTACATCTGAACGGACAGTATGTGTGGTGTCGCCGAAGACTTTGACGACGGCGCGCGGCTTCAAGGGTTTGCGCACGCCGAGCTTTGCGTCTTCGCCGACCAAATCTTCAACGTCTTCAGCCGCGTCCTCGGTTGATGCTCCGGCTTTTGCGGCAAATGCTTTGCCGTTGCCAGCCGCTTCTTCCCTTTGGGCCGATACGCCCGCGAGATCGTCCATCGTGTGCAAGCCGTCAAAGGCGTCGCGTGCGTAAAAGAGTCTTCCCTTATAGATCGATTTGAGATCGTCTTCGACGTAGCGACGTGTGAGCGCAGCGCCGCCCAGCACGACCGGCGCATTGATGCCGCGCTCGTTCAAGATTTCGAGGTTCTCGCGCATGATGAGAGTTGATTTGACGAGCAGCCCCGACATTCCGATAGCGTCGGCCTTGTGCTCTTCAAAGGCTTGGATGATCGCGTCGATTGACTGTTTGATGCCGAGGTTGACGACGCGATATCCGTTGTTGGTCAGGATGATGTCAACGAGATTTTTGCCGATGTCGTGAACATCCCCTTTGACCGTCGCAAGCACCATCGTTCCCTTCGCGGTCGCGCCGCCTTTCTTCTCCATGAAGGGTTCAAGAAAGCGCACCGCAGTCTTCATCACTTCGGCAGATTGCAGCACGAAGGGAAGCTGCATCTGCCCGCTACCGAAAAGCTCCCCCACAGTCTTCATCCCGTCGAGCAAAATGTTATTGATGATGTCGAGCGCGGGATGCGTTTCGAGCGCGAGCGTCAAGTTGTCTTCAAGACTCTGCTTTTCGCCGTCGATGATGTGGCGTTTGAGTCGTTCTTCGACCGGAAGATTTGAAACGTCCTTCTTCGACGCTTTGGCCGACACGCCCTCAAACATTTTTGTGAACTCGCCAAGCGGGTCATAGACGCACACGTCGCCCTCAAAACGACGACGGTCGTAGATGAGGTCGAGCGCCACGTCGCGCTCGCGCTCGCCGATCCGGTTTAAGGGAACGATCTTGCTTGCGTTGACGATGGCCGCATCTAATCCGGCTTCGACCGCTTCATGCAAAAAGACGGAGTTTAAGACGACGCGCGCCGCAGGGTTAAGGCCAAAAGAGACGTTTGATACGCCGAGCAGCGTCGAAGCGTCTTTCAATTCCGATTTGATGCGTTTGAGCGATTCGATTGTTTCGAGCGCGTTGCGGCGGTCTTCTTCGATGCCGGTCGAGATGGGCAAAGCAAGCGGGTCGAAGAAGATGTCGTGCGCCGGAAAACCGAATTCTTCCGTCACATGTTTGTATGCGCGGCGCGCAATCTCTAACTTGCCGTCAGCCGTGCGCGCCATCCCCTGCTCGTCGATTGTGCCGACGACGACGGCAGCGCCGTACTCCTGCGCCAGCTCGAACACTTTCAGAAAACGAGGCTCGCCGTCTTCATAGTTCGTCGAGTTGAGGATGCACTTGCCGCCCGCGTGCTGAAGACCCGCCTCCATCTTTTGCCATTCAGTCGAATCGAGCATGAGCGGGATTTTGACGTTTGTGACGAGACGCGAAACAAGCTCGTGCATGTCTCGCTCGCCGTCGCGCCCGACGTAATCGACGTTGACATCTAAAACATGCGCGCCCTCGCGCTCCTGCTCGCGCGCCAGAGAGACAAGCCCGTCCCAATCCTCAGCGTTCAGAAGCTCTCTCATCTTCTTCGAGCCTGATGCGTTGACTCGCTCGCCGACGATGAGAAAAGACGTGTCCTGACGATAGGGCTGTTGAAAATAGATTGACGAGCAGGACGGGACAAGATTGGCATCGCGTCGCTTCGGCGCAACATTCTGCATCCTCTCGACGACGAGTTTGAGGTGCGCGGGCGTTGTGCCGCAGCAGCCGCCGACGACGTTCACGCCGAAGTCGCGCGCGAAATGTTCGATCTGCGCGACGAATGATTCGGGCGTTTCGTCGTAGTGCGTCGCGCCGTCTTTGACCTCAGGTAGCCCTGCGTTCGGAAGCACCGAGACCGGCATCGGCGCATTCTCGCAAAGATACCGGATGCTTTCGGTCATCTGCTTCGGCCCCGTCCCGCAGTTCATCCCGATGACATCAATCGGAAACGGCTCAAGCGCCGTCAGAGCAGCGCCAATCTCCGTGCCGTTGAGCATCGTGCCGAAGACTTCAATCGTCACCTGCGCGATGACGGGGCGGCTTGCGCCGACGCGTTTGAAGTGCTCGAAGATGGCCGCCAGCGCGGCCTTCGTCTGAAGCGGGTCTTGACAGGTCTCGACGATAAAGAGGTCAACGCCGCCGTCCCAAAGCCCGCGCGTCTGTTCGGCGTAAGAGGCTTTGAGATCGTTATAGCCGACGTGTCCGAGCGTCGGCAGTTTTGTGCCCGGCCCCATCGAACCGGCGACCCAGCGCGGCCTGTCGGCAGTCGAAAAATCTGCGGCGATGCGCTTTGCCATCTGCGCCGCCGAGACGTTTAAGTCATAGGCGAGATGCGCGATTTGAAACTCGGAGAGGACGATTGGGTTTGCGCCGAACGAGTTTGTTTCAATCACGTCGCAGCCAACTTCTAGGAAGGCCGCGTGCACATTCTCAACTGCGTCGGGCCGCGTCCGCATAAGGTTCTCCGTACAGTTTTCAAACTGCGGCCCGCCATAGTCTTCAACCGTCAAATTCTGCGCGTGGAGGTTTGTGCCCATCGCGCCGTCAAAGATGACGATGCGTTCTTTTAATGTTTGGAGGAAGTCAGTCATAAAAAAGCTTTCAGCTATTAGCTATTAGCTCTGAAACATTTAGCTTTTTCTAAATCGAGTCACATCTCAAAGCTGAGCGCCCAACGATTCTTTACCACGAAGCTAAAAGCTAAGGGCTAAAAGCTAATAGCTCTTACCAAAAAAATTCCCCGCGCCAAACAGCGCGGGGCTTCATGTTTCTAAAGCCTTGTTTACGCCGCGCTCTCTACATCAGAGTCGCGCCGAGCTGTTTAGCGATTTTTTTACGTGGCCGCAAGTCGCCTTAACTCACCACGTTTGTCGGGAGAGATTGAAACATTGCACGCGCTTGAGTGTCAAGGCTCAGGACTTAGCGGGTCTTTTAACCTCGCGGCGGAGAGTTTCTGCAACCTCTTCGGCGCGCCGGCGCGTCGGCTCTTGAAGACTGAAGGGATTGACGCGAAAACGCTTGTGTCCGAAATCTTTCGCCCACACCACTTCTCCTCCCTGTGTGGTGAGACGGACGGTTGCGCGCGCCTCGCTCTTTTCGTCATAGACGCGGACGCTCAGAGCGCCCGTCAAGATTGCATCAGCTTTGTCGGGTTCGGAGACAATGTCGAAGCCTTGTTTCAAAAGCTGTTCTTCAAGTAAGAGGCGGAAACGCTCGGCCTCGTCGTCCGCGCCCATGTCGCCGACGTAAATCTTCTGCACGGGAGGCAACGGCGACGATGAGCGTCGCGGACGCGCCTGTCCGGCGAATGTTGAGAGCGCTGTCGCCAAAATCAAGAACGTGATGAGCGCAAGCCTGAAGTTAAAGAATTTCATATCCTTCTCCTTTTTTCCAAAATTTCGGGCGAGAGTCGAAAGCAAGCGGCGTAAGGCTCAAAATAAAGAGCGCGCGTCGCACGGGCGAGGTTCGGATTTTGCGTCCGTCTCCGAGATGTTGCTAAATGGTTGTCGGGTTGTCAGAAATTTTTCTGTCTTCTCTGCAAATCGATTTTTATGTTAACTTGCCGAAAGAGCCAGCCCTTTCGTTCAGACAAAATATGCGACGCGCCATCTATCCCGGATCGTTCGACCCAGTGACAAACGGCCACCTCGACATCATCGGTCGCGGCTGTAAACTCTTCGACGAAATCATCATCGCCATCCTCCTTCATCCCGAAAAGAAAGCGATGTTTACGATGGATGAGCGGCGCGAGATGCTCGAAGAAGCTCTCGGCGAAGTCGAACGGGGCGCGTGCGCGCTCGTCGTCGATTCGTTTCAAGGGCTTCTGGTCAAATACGCCGTCGAGCGCAAAGCTGACGCAATCGTGCGCGGCATCCGCGCCGTCTCCGACTATGAATATGAGTTGCAGATGGCCCTGATGAATCGCCGTCTTGAGCCGAACGTGGAGACGGTCTTTATGATGGCGGCTGAAGACTATTCTTACGTCAGCTCGCGTCTCGTCAAAGAGGTCTTTTCACTCGGCGGCACGATCAACGGACTCGTCCCCGCTTCGGTCGAAGCGCGCATGAAGAAGAAGCTCGGACAAGTTTGAACCGCATGCAATCGCTTGGACGGCACGCCGACTTGCACAGCCTTGTCAGTGCGGATACCATTTTTTTTGTCAATTCATCCCTGCAAAAGAGAGCAAAATTAGATGACGACAACGCGGCAGCCAGCACAGCAGACAGAGTTTCCCGTCTCGCGCAATGTTGCAAAGATGCGAGCCTCTTCGACGCTTGCGGCAATGCAGGCCGCGCTCGCCATGCGCGCCGCAGGCGTTGACGTGGTTGACCTCGGCGCGGGCGAGCCTGATTTCGACACGCCCGAACACATTAAACGCGCCGCCGAAGAGGCGATGCGCAAAGGGCAGACCAAATACACGCCGACCGCCGGAACGCGCCCGCTTCAACAAGCAATCATCAATCTTTACGAACGCGAGTTTGGCGCAAGCTATGACCCATCGGAAGTGATGACGACGGCGGGCGGCAAGCAGGCGATCTTTAACGCCGTCGTCTCTCTCGTGAATCCCGGCGATGAGGTTTTGATTCCGCGTCCTTACTGGGTGACGTTTCCCGAGATCGTAAACTTCGCCGGAGCAACGCCCGTTTTTATCGACACCGAAGAGACCGAATTTCATCTGACGGTCGAACAGGTTGAGCGCGCGATTACGCCGCGCACAAAACTAATCATCCTCAACTCGCCCTCGAACCCTTCGGGGCGCGTCTATCCGAGCGAAGAATTTAAGAGGATTTTGGAGGCGGTCGTCGAGCGCGGTCTGTATGCGATTACGGACGAGTGTTATCTGAAATTTGTCTATCCGCCGTCCGAAGTGTTTAGCGCGGCGAGCCTCTCAAAAGAGATACGCGCGCGGCTCTGTGTGGCAGGTTCATTCTCGAAGACTTACGCGATGACGGGTTGGCGCATCGGTTATTCGCTCGCGCCCGCCCGGGGGACAAAAGAGATGCTCAAGGTGCAGGGCCATTCGACGAGCAACGCTTCGTCAATCGCACAGGCGGCAGCGGTCGAAGCGTTGACGGGTTCGCAAGACTGCGTCGAAGAGATGCTCGCTGAATACCGACGACGACGCGACTGGCTGATCGGCGCACTGCGCGATATACCGGGCCTTCGCTGCTTCGAGCCCGAAGGAGCTTTTTATGCCTTCCCCGACGTGCGCGGCTGTCTCGGCGGCGACGTAAAAACTTCTGCTGACTTTGCCGACAAACTTCTCAAAGACGCACAGACAGTCGTCACCGACGGCGAAGGCTTCGGTGCTGATGGCTTTATACGCATCTCTTACGCGACTTCGCTTGAGCGTCTGCAAGAAGGCGTGCGACGCATACGCAGGGTGGCCGAATCTCTTGCGAAGTAAATGTTGCCCGTCCCGATAGCATGTTGTGTAAGAGGCGAGCACGCGTCTGCCGGTTCAATTTCAATGTAACTTGAACCGGCAGACGCGTGCTCGCCTCTAAACGAAAGGGAAGGTTCGCTAATAGATATTAAAGTTGTACTCCACGCTTACCCACTGCGAGACGTTGCGCCCGTCTCTTTGTGCAGGGATGAACTGAATCCTCTTTGCCGCTTGAATCGCGCGCTCGGTCAATCCATCAGGCAGACCCTTAATTACCGAAACATCGCTGACTGTTCCGTCCGCACGCAACGCAAGCCGAAGCTTGACCGTTCCCATCACGCCGTTTTTGCGAGCCTCTTCGGTGAAACCGGGTTCGGGTTTTGTGATGATTACGGCGCGGCGTGAGACTTCTTTGACGGTGTGAACGCGCGTGTAGTTGTTGTCAAAGCCGGTTCCGCCTTCACCGCCCGGCCCTCCGCCGCCCGGTCTATTCGAGCCGCCGCCCGTATTTCCCTTCTCGCCCGGCCCGTAGCCTCCGTCGCGGCCTGAGCCGATGCCGCCGTTTTCTCCTGTTCCGATGCCGCCATTTTTACCGCTCCCCGATGAAAGCTCGGCAGCTTGCGATTTCGGGTCGCCAAACGGGACGGGTCTGTAGTCGGGCGGAAAGAGCACGGGGTCTGCGTTCAAGTGCGGAACGACGGCCAGATCAGGGTTCTTCACCGTCGGCGGATGCGGATTGGGCGCGACGATTTGCGGCAAGAATTCGCCGGGCGGAAGTTTTCCATGAGACGCAGGTTTCTGTTCGTTGTTGCCGCCGCCGCCGCCGCCGCGCGGTCTCTGCGGTTCCGGCAGAGAGCCGCCGCCCTTGCCCTTCGACATTCCGGGCGCGCCCTCTTCCGGCTTCTCGCGCTCCGGTATCGAGTTGTTTGCCGGAACCATTCCGACGAGTTCGTAAGCCTCTTCGTCGCGCGCCTCGTTGTGATTAAAAGAGAGTCGCAGACGCTCAAGACCGATGACTCCGGCGACAAAGATAAAAACAATAGCGAATGAAAAGCTCGTGCCGAGCGCGACGTTGCGCTGCGAGATAAAGTTCCAGAAGATGGCTGCGTAAGCGGCAGTGAACCTGCGTGTAAAGGCAAGCGGCTCTTCTTTGAAATGCGGCCAGGTCAACTGTGACTCGCGCGCTACATCGCGCAACTGCTGGACGAGACGACGATAAAGACCAACGTCTTCAAGAATCGTCAGGTGATAATCGCCGCGCGCGTGCGCCGAAAGCAGATTGAGCGGTAAGACTTGTGCCATGCGTTTGACCAGCCTTTCTTCGTATCCAGACCAAAATGTTTCTTCGGGCATTGCCGACTCAGCCGCCGTGTCGAAAAGTGCAAGCGTCTCGTCAAACGAACTCAATTCGTTCGAGCATGCGGCGCAAGATTCGACCTCCGCCAAGGCGCGCAACCTTTCCGCCCCGTCGCCTTCGTCAAAAACGAGGTCGAGCAAATCTTCTTTTGTTCTTAAACAGTCGTGCACGGCCTTTTACCTCGCCACTATCCCCGCTCGCCCGCGACGGACGGCACACACTCATTCTGTTCAGCTGCCACGCCGAGCGTCTCGCGCAGCTTCAGGACGGCGCGAAAGACGTTCTTTTTCACCGTCCCCGTCGAACAACCGAAAGCGTCTGCTATCTCCTGATATGTCATCCCCTCTCGGTGTTTGAGAAGAAACGCGAGACGCTGCTGCGCGCTCAACTCTCCGAGCGCATCCATCACGCGACCGACGAGCAGTTTCTGCTCAAACAAGCTTGCCTCTCGTCCATTCCCGTTTCCGTTGTTTTGCCCGTGCGCGTCTATCGTTTCAAGAGACTCAAATTTCAACGCTCTTTTCTCGTGGTCTTGTGTAAAGACTTGTGCGCGACGGCTGTTGAGAAACGTGTTGACGAGGATGTGACGAAGCCATGTGTAGAAGCTCGCGTCGCCGCGAAAGCTTTCAATGTGTCGAAAGGCTTTGATCCACACCTCTTGCGAGAGGTCTTCTGCATCGTGACGGTCGCGGCAGAAATGGAGCGCGAGCGAAAAGACGCGCCGTTCGTACTCGCGCGCGAGTAGGCAGAAGGCTTCCGTGTCGCCCGCCTTCGCCAGCCCGATTAAAACCTCTTCGTTTGTCTCCAACATCCGCGCCCTTTCACGAACGGTCGCAACTATAGACACAGGCTTTCCGAAGAAGGTTGGCGCGAAGGCCAAAAGATTTTTTGATAAAAAAACCGGCTGCTCAATTTGAAGCAGCCGGTTGAAAAAGAGAATCTATTAAGTTTTGGCTTTTAGCCCTGGCCCGCAGGAGATTTTGAGCCGTTGCCTTTGGGCTGTTCGAGCACGCGCTCGCGGAAGAGGTTGAGCAGCAGAAGCGTGCCAATGCCGCCGCCCGAATCCGCGCCGCCGCCCGTCGCCATCACATCGGGCGTGATGCGTACGCCCTTTTCGCCGATGACCTTTAAGGTCTCGACGATTGCCACGCCCTGCGCGCCAAGCGCGTTGACCTGCTCTTTGTAGGCTACGCCCTGCGCTTCGCCCATCAAACGAACCTTTTCGGCTTCGGCTTTACCTGTGGCGAGAATGTAGTGAGCCTCACCTTCGGCTTCGGCCTTGCGCTGCTCCGAGCGTCGGCTGGAGATTTCAACGCCGACGGTGGCAGCCATCAAATCGCGCTGGTTGTCAGCGTGCGCCTTTGTCTTCTCAAGCTGGATGCGTTTCTCTTCGGCCTCGCGCTGCGCGTTGTACATATTCTGTCGCTGCTCGGCGAGAATCTTTTCGGTCTGCGTCTTCATCAATTCTTCCGGCAGATGTATGTGACAGATAAGCACGTTGACCACGTCGACGTGATACTTCAGCAGGTGCATGCGGACGCGCGCTTCGGCGCGTTCCTGCTCTTCGTGACGGTTCTGTAGATACGCCATCGCGGAGGATTCCGACGCCTGATTTCGGAAGATCGAGTCGATAAGCGGATGCATCACGTTCTGGACGAGCTTATCGGTGTTGCCGATCTTGGCGACCATAAAAGGCGCGTCTTCAGGCTTGACGCGAAAGACGACGCGGACTTCGAGCTTCATCGTAAAGCCGTCTTTTGAGATGACCTCGAAGGGGTCAAACGTGTTGTCGATCTCTTCCGCCGTCCATTCAACCGTCATGTTCGTCGTCGGGATGATGATTGGGGTCATCGCCAGAGTGTTGACGTAGTAGCGTCCCGGCCCGACGACCGATTCCTGTATGCCGCGAAACCCTTCGGGCACGACGTAAGCCTCGTGCGCGCCCTGATCGAGACGCGCGTCTGCCGGGTCGCCCGAAATCAATTCTTCCTGAATCTCGGCCAGTCGTCGCTCCTCGCCGTCGAGCTTATCGAGACGCTCGGCGGCCTTCGTCACCTGTTCGTGCTCCTCGCGCTCAAGACGCTCGCGCACCTTGTTTGCCATCTCGCGCCGAATCTCTTCGGTCGGGTCTTTGCCGACGTTTGAGACGATGACCGCAACCTCGCCGGGCCTCACTTCTTTCGCCGTCTCAGGGATGACCTTGAAGACAAGCGGGTTGATGTAGTAAGTGCCGGGCAGAAGAATGTCTTTTTGCGGGCCGCGTTGTCCGCCGCGCGAGATAAACTCGTTGCAGTCCTGAAAATTGTCGTGCCCCGTCACGGGCGTTGCAACATAGTCGCGCGGGTCTAAGGGCGCGCCGTCCAGAGCTTCGACAAGACCGATGTTGTTTTCGTTGATGACGGTCGCATCGTAGAGACGAACGGTAAACAGACCCGGCTTAAACTCGTTCTGATTCTCAATCGAGACCGAC
>CBDUCU010000062.1:0-12366 GCA_965365725.1 uncultured bacterium
GCGGCCTCTTCGACGCTCATCGAGGGGTCGCCTTCGATAAAATATGCGCGATGGCCGCGTCCAGTCTTGCGTTCGCGGCGCGGGAGCGAAACGTCGAGGTCCTGGCCCAGCTTATAAACGGTGAAAGCTTCGCCGACGATGTTGACGCGCCCCATTCGATTGAGAATCTCGCGCAGGCGCGCAGGCTCGATACCGTAAACTTCAACGTCCCAGTCTTTCGCCTCGCGCCGCATCAGACGGTCGCGCACGCAGCCGCCGACCATCAACGCGCGTCCCCCTGCGTCGCGCACGGCACGGGCGAGCTTGAGAATTTTTTCGGGAACGCGAGCGGACATGAGGCGTGATGCGTGGCAGAAAGCAGTTGATCAGCCTTTGCGCCCTTGGCGATTTCGGCGCTTAAAAGCTAACGCTCGTCTTCATCTGAATCATAAGGTTCGTCGAACTCCGCATCCTCTTCTGCAAAGTAATTATCAGCATCGCCGACAATGACCTGCACGCCGCGCGTCGAGGGCAGACAACTGATGACCTGCACGCGCTCGATGCGTGTGCGCTCGACGGAAGCGTGCCACAGCTTGACCCAGAAGCTGCGCGTCTCTGCATGCACAACAAAGGTCGCGCCGTCCATCATCACAGGGACGGGCTCGGCCAGCGTTCCGTCGCGCAACTCTTCGAGCAACTCGGGAATGAATTGACGAAACTGCTCAAACTGCAAAACGACCGCCGATTCTTCAACCTCAGCGGGCGGTAATTCGACGGGATCATTAGATTCAAGCAACAGACGCGTCTCGGTCTGTTCATTTCTTTTTTTGACGACAGGCATAACGTCAGTTGTCAGTTATCAGTTATCAGTTATCAGATGTTCACTAACATCTGATATCTAATCTCTTTATGAGATGCTCTTTTAGTTCTGCGACCTTGATGCGCTCCTGCTGCCAGGTGTCGCGGTCGCGTACCGTCACGGCTTCGTCTTCAAGCGACTGGTGATCGACCGTTACGCAGAAAGGCGTGCCGACTTCGTCTTGCCGCGCATAGAGTTTGCCGATGCCGCCCGTATCGTCATAGACGGCGCGCATCGAGGGTTGCAGCTGTCGCTTTACGTCTTTCGCCAGTGCGACGATCTCCGGCTTGTTTTTGGCGAGCGGGAGCACGGCCACCTTGATCGGCGCAAGCTCCGGATGAAGCTTGAGGACGACGCGCTTTTCGCCCTTGTCGGTTGTGCGCTCTTCAAACGCGTCCATCAGAAAAGCGAGCAGCGAGCGGTTGACACCTGACGCGGGTTCGACGACGTGCGGATAGAAGCGCTCCTTTGTCGCTTCGTCAAAGTATGAGAGGTCGGCTGTTGAATCCGTGTTGCGGCGCTTGCCTTCAGCGTCTTCCGGCTTGTTTGAATGCTGCTTCAAATCAAAATCCGTCCGGTAGGCGATGCCCATCAACTCTTCCCACTGACGATCCTCTTCGGGCCGCTCAGGAAAATACCGATACATGATGTCAACGGTGCGACGCGAATAGTGTGCAAGTTTTTCCTGCGGCACTTCGTAGAGGAAAAGATTTGCGCGCGCAACGCCGAGCCGCGTGTACCAATCGACATACTGCTCAACCCAGTAATCAACCAGCTTGAAATGCTCTGCATCAGGACGGACGAAATATTCCATCTCCATCTGTTCGAACTCGCGCGTGCGCAGAATGAAGTTGCCGGGCGTGACCTCGTTACGGAAAGATTTCCCGACCTGCGCGACGCCAAAGGGAAGCTTGCGGCGCGTCGTCGTCTGCACGTTCAGGAAGTTGATAAAGATGCCCTGCGCGGTTTCGGGCCGCAGATATGCGAGCGATGCGGGATCGTCTTCTGCGACCGCGCCGAGACGCGTCTCAAGCATCATGTTAAAGGGACGCGGCTCGGTCCAATCAATCGCGCCGCACGCGGGACACTTGAGCGCGGAAAGCTCCGTCGCTCCGTGCTCTTCGAGCAGCTTGTCTGCGCGATAGCGTTTCTTACATTTGCGACAATCAACGAGCGGGTCGTTGAAGGTCGCTTCGTGCTCGGAGTATCGCCAAACGAGCCGGTTGAGGATGAGCGACGAATCTATTCCTTCGATGTCGTCGCGCTCATAGACAAGCCAGCGCCACCACGCGCGTTTGAGATTGTTTGCCAGCTCGACTCCGAGCGGGCCGTAGTCCCAAGCGCTACCAAGACCGCCGTAGATTTCCGACGAGGGATAGACGAAGCCGCGACGCTTCGAGAGCGAAACAATTGTATCGATGTTCGGTGCGGACAAGTTTTTTGTGAACCTCAAAAAAAACGCAAATCGGGAATTAAGCTGTTAGCTGTTAGCTGTTAGCTGTTAGCTGTTAGCTTTAGTCGTTTATCCATCCTGTGGTCATTCTATACGGACAAGTAATGACGGGCGGCGGATGAAGAACAGCTTCTGGCTGAAAGCTAACAGCTAATAGCTAATAGCTTGTTTTACGATTCATGAGCATATCAGCCGCGCTCGAAAAATGGAAAGAAGAGAGCGGCGCTGACCCGTACAAGCCAGCGCCGCTCTCTTCTTTCGCAGATACTTTCGGTTTTACTTGCTCGCGGGCGCGTCGATCTTTACATCAACGTCCGTTTTGCTGCCGCCGCCACCGAAGAAGCGTCCCCAGCCAAAAAACAGAACCAGAAGAACGATCACAAAGATCACAACGATTGCCACTATTCCGGCGCTTCCGCCGCCTTCACCTTCTGCCATAAACCGAATCCTCCTTCCAAATTATCCTAAAACATTGAACCGCAGACGGCGCTCTAAAATTGCGAAAGCCGTCCTGTCGGGGGCGATCACTACTTCTTTTAACTACTATGGGGAGAGATTGCAGTCGGAGTGTTATCACACGCCCGGCAAACGCGTCAACGCGCTCGTCATCGAACTTCTTCACAAAAGTTTCGCCGCGCCCCGTCTGTTGCCGGGAGGCGCGGCGAAACATTTCAATCGTGTGCCGGATGCGCGAGTCAATACGGCCTGACCAAACTCGGTGTAGGGCGCGGTGGCTCGGCACCTTGCGGGACAATCCAGAATTCGTAAATATCTCGCTCGCGCGTGCCGCCGTTGATAAAGACGATGCGGTTTTGCGAGATACCGCGCGAATTGACGAGATAGTCAACGGCGCGTCGGCCCATGCGTTCGGCGTGGCCTGCGCGTCGGTTGCGTCCGGCGTAGCCGATGATGTAGCCGGTTGAGCCGGGGCTGTTCTGCAACTCGATCGTTAGATTGTCAAGACGCGCTTTGTCGTCGTCAAAAGCGACGGACGGAAACTCGTCAAAGCGTCGCGGTGTAGAGATCGGCGGCAGCTGCGTCAACACACCGGTCGAAGCCTGCGCCGTCTGCCGGCACATACGGTCGCCCGATCCATCGTCAACGACGAGGATGGCTGTGACGCGCCGGTTGCCGATGCCCGTTGAATCGACGGTGATGGTCGGTGTTCCAGCGCCGGACAGGATGCGCGCCGTCGGCGGGCTGATCGTCCAGGTATAGTTGAGCGCCGACTGACCCGTGTAAGCCACGTCAGCCGAGAAGGTGACGATGTCGCCGTCGTTGACGGTGCCCGGCGCAGAGACGTTGACCGGATACGGACAGGGCGAGACGGGCATGGCCGGGATGTTGATTGTGCGCGGACGGTAGTTGAGCGCGATGCAATCCTTGCGACCAGCGATGATGTTGAAGACGTGCGACCAGCGCTGCCCGTTGGGAAAGACGATCTCAACCGTGTGCGGCCCCGGCGGAAGGTCAATCTGGCGGACGTATTCGGTTGTCTCGCCTGCGGGTTGGCCGTCGATAAAGATGGGGTTGCCGCCCGGCGTGGTCGAGACTTCGATGCGCCCGGTCGTCGGCTGATTCTTGTTCTTCTTCTGTTTCGCTGCCTCAACTCTCTGTGTCGAAGCAGACATGGCGAAAAGAAGGGCACAGAAGGTCGCTGCTGAAAGAAGCGCATAGCGCGCGGAGAGTTTGGTCATGCGATTTTTGGTCAACATGATTTAGACGACCTCCTCGCTGTTCACTGTCGCTTCAAGATTTTTGATCGAGCGTCGGCGGCGCGCGCCTGCGCCGAGCGCCAGCAGTCCCGAGCCAAAGAGCAGGAGCGTCGCCGGCTCTGGAATCGCTCCGGGCGGTGTCGAGGGCGGCGTAGAGGTCGTGGGCGGTTCGTCGGTGGTGCAAATGCCTGTCAGACAGATAAGCGGTACGCCGAGCAGAGGCCACCAGGGGAAGCCGCCGCCTTCAACCGTCTCGACGGGAATCTCGCCGCAGTCGCAGACCGTTCCGGTGACATCGCCGAGATCAACTGTCTCGACTGTGCCGCCCTGTTGCTGCATGGCCGGGTCGGTGCTGATGATTGAGGTGGTTGCGCCCGTGTTTGAAGAGCCGTCGAGCGTGTTGGATTGATTGCCGGAGGACGTGCTGCTGTCGCCTTTGCCTTGCGGCGTATCGACACCCGTAGCCGTCTTTCCGCCCTGCTGCTGGATCGAGCGCAGACGAAGATCAGGCTGAGCGCCGCGCCGTACGTCAGTGCCTGCTCGTACTACATCGGCAAAGTACAAAGTGCCGGCATGAGCTGGCATGGCCGCAGCGAGCAAAACGCTGAGCATCATAGCCAAGGGGCGTAACGCTTGATGCTTCATGAAGAGGTCGTCCTCCTTGAATTCACCGACTGTGCGAATGAGCGTCAACGCCTTAAAGCTTCCACGTCAACTAGCTCTCGTTAAGAAGATTGCCGTTTTAAGACAAAGACGGCAGCCTTGCCCTCCTTTTGAGGGTCAGGCTGACATTGTTTCAGCCCTAAACATCCCCAAAAGGTGGCGGCCATTGATTACCGCTTATGCAATCAACGATTTGCGATTGAGGCCACCCGTCTGGCTACTCTATGGGAAAAGACGTGGAATAGCTCTTGATTTCCAGTTTCGCGCGCCACATTAAACGCGGCCAACCGCATACCTGTCAAGATAAAAAGAGGCCCGCCCCGGCAGAGCGAACCTCTTTTGTGTCAAAAAGTTGAGAGACATCAGGCGTTTTTTTCAGCCTCTTGCGCGTCCGCGACCGCGACCGCCGCCGTTTCCCCGGCCACGACCGCCGCCTGCGCCTCCGCCGCCCCTATTGCCGCCGCCATCGCCTTCGTCAACGACGTTTCCGTTGGCCTCGTCGTTAAAAGGCTCGCTTTCTTCTTCAACCTCAACATCTTGGCCGCCGCCGTCGGCTGTGGCCGCCTTCTGTTTCTCCTGACGGAGAATGGCCTTGCGCGAGAGCTTGATCTTGTTGCCCTCCTTGCCGATGCACTTGACCATGATCTGCTGCCCCTCTTTGAGCTCGTCGCGCACGTCGCGCACACGGTGCTCGGCGATCTCAGAGATGTGCAAAAGACCGTCTGTGCCGGGAAAGATTTCGACAAACGCGCCAAAATCGACGATGCGCGAAACCGTCCCCAAATAGGTTTCGCCAATCTCGGCCTCGGCTGTCAATCCGCGAATGCGCGCGACGGCAGCCTGCGCCGCTTCGCCGTCAGAGGTGGCGATTGAGACCGTGCCGTCGTCTTCAACGTCGATCTTTGCTCCGGTCTCTTCGACAAGCGCGCGGATAATCTTGCCGCCTGGCCCGATCACGTCGCGTATGCGGTCTGGATTGATCTTGATTTGAATGATGCGCGGGGCGTGCTGGCTCAACTCCTCGCGCGGCGCGTTGATGGCTTCTTCCATCCGTTCAAGGATGTGCATGCGCCCCTTTTTGGCCTGCTCCAGAGCTTCGGCCATAATCTGCGCGTTGATGCCGGCGATCTTGATGTCCATCTGAAGCGCCGTGATGCCTTCGCGCGTTCCGGCGACTTTGAAGTCCATGTCGCCGTAATGATCTTCTGCGCCCGCGATGTCCGAAAGGATAGCGTACTTGTTGCCTTCCATGACAAGGCCCATAGCGACACCCGCCACACCCGATTTGATCGGCACGCCCGCATCCATCAAAGAGAGACTTCCGCCGCAAACGGTCGCCATCGAAGAAGACCCGTTTGATTCTGTGATGTCCGAGACGATGCGGAGCGAATAAGGAAACTCTTCCTCAGAAGGAAGCACTGCTTCGATGGCGCGACGCGCGAGCGCGCCATGCCCGATCTCGCGGCGGCTCGTCGATCCGAAACGCCCGACTTCGCCGACCGAAAAGTGCGGGAAGTTGTAATGGAGCATGAAGCGGCGCTTGATCTCGCCCGTCTCCAGATCGTCCATAAACTGCTCGTCCTCTTTCGTCCCCAAAGTGGTGGTGACGATGGCCTGCGTCTCGCCGCGCGTGAAAAGGGCCGAGCCATGTACGCGCGGAAGCCAGCTGACTTCGCAATCGATGGCGCGAATCTCGGAGAAACGTCTGCCGTCTGGACGGCGGCGTTTGTTGAGAATATCGTCGCGGAAGATTTTCTCTTTGAGATGGTCGAATATCTTCTTCGCCATCTGTCGCTGTTCGGGCGCATCCTCCGGGTATGATTCGACGACCTCTTTTTTGAGCGCATCCACAGCCGCGTAAGAAGCCTGCTTGCCGTGCGTTTCGGTGTCGAGCGCCGAGCGCATCTTCTCCGTATAGTTGCGCTCGATCTCGCCCATCATCTCTTCGTTGAGGGCGGGCGCAACGACCGCGCGTTTTTCGATGCCGAGCGCCTTGTAAAGCTCTTTCTGCCACCGACAGAGACGGTTTATCTCCTTGTGCGCGAGCATCAAAGCCTCGACCATGATCTCTTCCGAAACCTCTTTGGCACCGGCCTCGACCATCGTAATGGCCTCTTCCGTTCCGGCGACGACGAGATTCAAGCGCGACTCTCGCACTTCGTCGTAAGTCGGGTTGATGACGTATCGACCATCGACCAGACCGACCCTGACACCTGCAATTGGATTGGGAAATGGAATGTCGGAAAGATAGAGAGCACAGGATGCGCCCGTAATGGCGACCACGTCGGGATCGTTTTCGTCGTCTGCCGAGATAACGGAAGCGACGACCTGCGTCTCGTTGCGATACCCTTCGGTAAAGAGCGGGCGACACGGACGGTCGATCATTCGCGCCGTCAGGATTTCCTTCTCTCCGGGACGGCCTTCACGACGGAAATAGTTGCCGGGGATGCGTCCGGCGGCGTAGTTGTGCTCGCGGTATTCGACCGTGAGCGGGAAGAAGTCGATGCCTTCGCGCGGCGTGGCGGCCCCGACCGCAGCGACGAGAATCATCGTCTCGCCATATTTGATGACGACCGAGCCGTCCGCTTGTTTGGCGACGCGGCCCGTCTCGACCGTCAGCTCGCGCTCGCCCAACTTTATCGATTCTTTAAGATACTTTTTAACTGCCATCTGTTTTCATCTCCTTCGGAGCGCGCGTCCGCCTACTTTTGGCGGCACGGGCCGGAGCGTCTCATTCGCTTCGGACGCGGCCCCGATTGTGAGTCTGTGGTTTGCCGGCGGCTGAAAGGGAATTTTGCGCTACGTGAGGCGCTCGATCCCTCGCCGTTTCTACGTCTATTCGCTTTCTCATCCTGAAAAGCTGAAAGCGGCATAAGGCTTAACGTCTATCGTGAAGCCCTGTGCCGCTTAATGCTGACGCTGCTTGCAGGCGTGGCCGATTCTCTCATGCGTCGGCCCTTATGCGGGAGGTCGTGCGCCGTCACGTTCGGCACCGCCCGCGGGCTTTTCATTGGACGCAGTAGAGCTATGTCTTTAACAAACGAGCTTTGCGCGCCCCTTGACTCAAAGTTTGCGCGTTCTCGCTTTCAACTTGTCGAATGCGCGCGAATTGCGCCTCAACATTCAAAGAGCCCGTGCCGCTAAAAATTTAGCGACGCAGGCCCAAACGACCGATGAGTGTGTGATACTGCTCGATGTCCGTCCGCTTGAGATAGTCGAGCATACTTCTGCGTTGCGAGACCATCTTGAGCAGTCCGCGCCGCGAGTGGTTATCCTTTTTGTGCGTCTTGAAATGCTCGGTGAGGTCGTTGATGCGACGCGTTAGAAGCGCCACCTGCACTTGCGGCGAGCCCGTATCGCCTTCCTTCGTGCGATATTCCGAAACGATCTGTTCTTTGACTTCTCTGCTTAAGCTCATAACTGTTCGAGATGATCCTCACAATTCCGCAGTAAGCCTGTCCGTATCTTCAGGCAACCGCTAGAGTTAGTAAAACTTACGCCTGACAATTTAGCATGCGTCCTGAAGCGCTGTCCAGCCGCAACGCCGCGACCATTTATCGGGCTGCGCCCTTCTTGAGCGCACCCGCGACGATAAAGCAAGCGATCCCCAAAAACAGCGGAAGCATTCTGTTCTCGAAGAAGAGGCCAAAGGCCATCACCAGCATCAAAAGCGTGCCAATGATGCCGAGAACAGTTGCCAACATGTTCGCCTTTTGTCTTTCCATTATTCTCCTCACGGCAAATTTTAATAATGATGATGCGACTACCGAAAGTCATACAAAAAGTCGCGCGTTTATACCATAACCGAGCGGGCGCGGATGGAAGTTTCTGCTAACATGGCGGCCGCCACCAAAGGATTAAAAAAACCTGACCGGAGAATGCTCAATGGATGCGAAAGACGAAAAGGACGCTGAGCGCGCACGCATTGTCGTCGTAGGCGGAGGCTACGGCGGGCTGTTTACGGCCTTACAACTACAGGGCGCAGGCGATGTGACGCTCATCAGCAACGAGTCACACTTTCTCTGCGCACCGCTGCTTTACGAATATCTCAGCGGCGAGGTCGAGGCATGGCACATCGCGCCCGAATACCGCGAGCTTCTGGAGGCGCGCACACAATTTGTGCAGGGTGCAACGACCGCGATTGACTTTGACGTGCAGACGGTCGAAGTGGCGGGCCGCGTCCGACGCATTCCATACGATTATCTCGTTCTGGCCGTCGGCGGTGTGACGAATTTCTGGGGCATCGAGGGCGCTGAGCATTACACGATGCCCTTCCGCAAGATTCGTCATGCTGACGATCTGCGCCAGCGCATGATCGACGTGCTCGACCGTATCCAGCCCGACGCTGCGCCGCAGGACGGGCGCGCCGCATGCACTTTCGTCGTCGTCGGAGCGGGCGCAAGCGGCGTGGAGCTTTCAACAAAGATGTCCGATCTTCTTTACGACGCATTTAACCGGCGCGGCTTGAAGGGCGAGCCGCGTCTTGTCGTCGTCGAGATGGGAACTGAGATAGTGCCGGGGATGGACGACGACATACGCCGTTTTGTCGAGCGCGCGCTTTACGAGCGGCGCGTCGAAATCCATACCGAGACGCGCGTCGTCAAGGTCACGCCGAAAGGGGTCGTCATCGAGCATGAGGGCCAACAGAGCGAGATCAAAGCATCGGGCGTGATCTGGACGGCGGGCGTAAGAGTCAATCCTTTGGTTGAGCGTCTCGACGTGGAGAGAAACCGGCGCGGGCTGATTGTCGTCGAGCCGACTTTGCAGGTGCGCGGTCGAAGCAATGTCTTTGCGCTCGGCGACATCGCCGCCTTTACGGACGTGCCGCCGAGCCTTGCAGGTACGGCGCAGCTTGCCTTCCAACAATCCGACCTCGTCGCGCAAAACGTCCGCGCTCTCATCGACGGCGGCGCGCCCGCGCGCGGCCACTTCAAAGAGTTGGGCGAAGCCGTCAGTCTCGGCACGGAAGACGCGGCAGTTTTGGCTGCAGGCAAAGTCGTCACCGGACAGATCGCACGCCAGGCGAGATTTGCGCTCTACACGACGCGGCTTCCGACGTGGCAGCACCGTCTGAGAGTCGGCGCAAGCTGGTTCTTCGGCGGCAAGACCCCGCGCCCGCTCGGATTATAAGTTTTGCTTTTAATGGCCGAGAAGTTTTTTTGAACTGTTATTCGCTTATCGCTCGGCAAGCGCCTTGGCAATTTCAGCCGCCGTACGCGCGTTGTTTTCAAGGAGCGCAATGTTTGCGCGAAGCGTCAGCCCTTCGGTGTGGCGACTCAGTTGAGTGAGAAGAAACGGGGTCAGCTCGCGCCCTTTGACACGCGCTCCTTCGGCTTCTGCGAGAGCATCTTCCAAAGCCTCGCGCAAGAGCCTCTCGTCCACCTCAAACTCTGCGGGCACGGGCACCGTCACAAGCAGCGCCCCTTCAAGTCCTAACTCCATGCGCGCACGCGCAAGGCTGGCGACTTCCGCAGCCGAATCGGCGCGCACGTCAACCAAAAGATTGCTTCGCCGCGTGTAAAAAGCGGGCATCTCGCTACATTCGTACCCGACGACCGTCACGCCCCAAGTCTCGAGCCATTCGCGCGTCGCCTCCAGATCGAGAACAACTTTCGCGCCCGAGCAGACGACGACCAGAGTGTTGTGCGCAAGCTCGGGCAAATCCGCCGAGACATCCGGCAGCGCGCCTCGATGCACGCCGCCGATGCCGCCCGTTGCAAAGACTTTGAGGCGCGCGCGCGCCGCCGCCCACATCGTAGTTGCAACGGTCGTCGCGCCGTCGAGTTTGTGTGCAACGGCCACCGGCAGATCGCGGCGGCTGAGCTTTTGCACATTATTGCTTGTGGCAATGCGTTCGAGCTGTGCGTCTGTCAATCCGACGCAAAACTTTCCATCGAGTACTGCTACGGTCGCCGGCACAGCGCCTGCTTCACGCACCAATCTTTCGAGCGTGCGCCCCGTCTCCAAATTCTGTGGACGCGGCAGCCCGTGCGCAATCACCGTCGATTCAAGCGCCACAACCGCACGCCCTTCATCGAGCGCCGTGCTGACCTCTTCTCCGATTTGAAAGAGACTCTGTTTCATCATTGATTCAAATATGGGTCGACAGAATAAGAAACGATGAACGCGCAATGCGAAACGATGAATGAAAGGCAGCGTGCTTTTTATTCATCGTTTCGCGTTGCGCGTTCATCGTTTGTCTTTATCCTCTCGATCCATGTTAATTCTTCTTTCCCGCTCAATCGCCCGTCGCTTCTGCTTCGGCTGCGGCCTGCTCGGCCTGTTGCACGTGCTCCTCTTTGAGAAGCGAAGTTTCGTATCGGACTTCGCCGACCAAAGTGTCGATAACGGCTTTGGCAAAGCCGAGGATGGCGGGGCCGAGCACCACGCCGGGGATGCCAAAAGCGTAAACGCCTGAGATGAGCGCGACGAGCATCCAGTAGAAGTTGAAAGCCCGCGTCTCACGCGCCGCAAGCATTGGTCGCAGAAAAAGCGACGAGACGATGGTCAGCGCCGTGCCGATGCCGAAATAGATTGCGGCGGACGTAGGCTCTCCGCGAAAGACAAATAGATAGATGCTTACGGGAACATAGACGACCCACACGCCGAGCATCGGGAAAAACCCCGTAATGAAAGCTGCCAGCGCAAGCGCAACCGCAAGCGGCACGCCGAAGACCAGGTTGCAGACGAAGATCACGCCCGCCTTGATCGACTGGTCGATAAAGACTGCCCACACCGCGCCCCTGAGCGCGCCGCCGACGTTTTCAGTAAGTTTTTCGTAGAAGGGCAAAAAGTCGCCCGGCACACGCAGCTTGAGATACTGCGCAAGGCGTATGCGCTGCGTGAGCACGTAATAGACGGTGAAGAAAAAGAGCGTCGCCGCCGTGAAGATAAGCGCTGTTTTTTCCCGCAGCTCGCCAAAGAATTTGCCTGAACGCACGACCGCTTCAGTAAAGGCCGATTGCAGGCTGATGCGCGTGTCTTCATAGCGCACAGGCAGATATTTGGCGAGCGAGCGGCTGATTGAATCCGCAATCTGATCGCGCTGCTCGACGACGACGCTCGAATAACCCGAAATCTCGCGCCAGCCGTAACCAAAAAGCAGGATGAGCGGGATGATGATGAGAGCCATCGTGACCAGCGCGCTTCCCGCTCTCCGACGCAGACGACGCTCGAAAAATTCCTGTACCGGCAGAAGATACGCGCCCGCCACGACCCCTAACAGCAGCGCAACCGCCACCTCCCAGACGAGCACCAAAAAGAGTACGGCGGCAAGCAAAGTCGCCGTCCCATAAACGACGACGCGCTTTGCATCCTCAACCGTCAGTTCACTCAGCCGCCTTGGATCTTTTTCCGTCATTTGTTTGACGGCTACTATAACATCGCGCGTGTCAAAGCGGACTCTTACGAAATTATGACGATGATTTTTCGGGGCGGGAGAGAGTTTGAGAACGCAGATTGACGCGGATTAGACGGATGCTCACGCGTCAATCCATCTGATGCGCGGACGAAAGAGCCTGCTCGAAGAGCTTGACGGCGGTTTAGCGTATGCGGACGGTGAAGCTAACGCTTCCCTGTGCGCCTGCGGGGATGCTGCCGGGAAACGTCCAGCGCACCCACGTTGCAAGCGGATCATAGATGCCGACGGGCGTGTAGAGCGTAAACGGATTCGGTGTTTGCGGCGGCGAGACTGCGTC
>CBDUCU010000063.1:0-12286 GCA_965365725.1 uncultured bacterium
CCGAACTGGCCGGAGAAGCCGATGGAACCTTGGTTGATAAACACAAACGCCTGCTGCTGATTGTAGTCCGTACCATCAAAGCCAAACTTGAAGCGATGATCGCCGCGGCTGTAGCTGACAGAATCCTGAAGTTGCCAGTTCTCGCTGATACGAGCTTGTGGGCCTTGGATTGAATTACCAATCTGGATGTTGCGATCAAAGAGCCGAATAAATGGCGGTCCCGCAAACTGTGGGGCGGCGACGAAATTGGCTGCGAAGCCAATCTCAGCCGGCGTAGTGCGGTTGCTAGGAGCGCTTGCTGCCTGCTCATTACGCGCATACCCAATTAGGAATGAGTTAACGAGGCTCGGCGAGAATGTAAAGGTGTGGCGGAATACCGCGTTATAAGTGGTACGCGGGTCAGCGCCGGGGAATCCGGGAACTGAAGCACCGCCAAAGGCAAAGGGCGACTGAGTCAGACGATCAAAATAATTAAAGGTAACGCCGAAACTCTGTCGCTCACTTACCCAAGGATCAACTCGCACAGTTAGGATGTCGAAATTCTCAATCTCATTAGCACCAACTGTTGCCTGACCGGCAGAATTTGCGTTCGGTAGGAACCCCAAGTAATACAGAGCAATTGGACTAAAACGCGACGAGGGGATTTGCTGTCTGATCTGCGTACCAGAGGTTGAGATGGTCGGGAACGGTGATCCCGTAGCCGGGTCAATAAGCGGATTACTTGCTGAACGAGTAAAGATGCCTGCCCGCTCATCGGCTGTTGGAAGGTTCGTCACTGTGCGGGTATCGCCAATTAGCTGGCGACGACCTTCGTAATCTACAAAGAAGAAGGAATGATCTTTACCACTGATGTAGTTCTTACCACCCTCGCCGAAGCGTGGGAGATAAATTGGCCCCCCGATGTTGCCCCCGAATTCTTTACGCTCAAAACGGCGACGGTAATCATCGATGGTGCCAGCTCGTGGTCGGTCGGCGGAATCGTTTTGGTCAAAGAAGCGCGCAGCCGACAACACGGTCGGTCGCCAGAAGGCACGAACGTTGCCACGAAAGTCATTTGTTCCGGGACGGACAACGACATTGATAACGGTGCCGGAGTTGCGGCCAAATTCAGCCTCGAAGTTCGAGGTTAAAAGGCGAAATTCCTGAACAGCATCCGGGCGCGGTTGAGCGCCGGCCGCACCGCCGACGGCGACCTCATTATTGTTCGAGCCATCAAGCTGAAAATTATTTTCGGTCGGACGAGCGCCATTAGAACGCAGGCCACCAGCGGCTGTGGTGGTTACGCCGGGTTGGAGCAGTGCGAGGTCGAGAACGTTACGACCGTTTAGAGGTAAACCCGTCACGCGACGTGGATCGACCGTTGTACCAAGAGTCGGTGTCTCACGGTCAAGCAATTCCTGCGCAGCAGAGACGGTAACTTCTTCAGTTGCCCCACCAATAGTGAGAGCTGTCTCAAACCGAAGATTGCGGTTCGGCTCTAAATGGATGCCCTTTAGCCGCGCTTCGGTAAAACCAGACGCAGTGATAGTAACCTCATAGTCACCCGGTTCGATTTCAAGAAATTCATATCGACCTTCTTCATTGGTCTGAACAGTACGAACTTCTTGGCCCGTGTCAATGCGGCTAAGTTTTACAGTCGCACCAGCGACAACCGCTTGGTTAGGATCAGTAATTTCGCCACTGATCGAGCCGCGAGTTCCTTGTCCGAAGACTGGAGAAGCGGCGAGGATTGAACAGCAAATTACAAAACATATCCGCCGCAGAAGACCTAAATCACGCATTTTTTCCCTCCTCAAGATTGAGTACAAAAGAGAGTTCTTTGAAAACCCTGGTGACCAAAAGCGCCCCTTGTTCTATGTGGGCTTATGGAAACAGGAGCTAATAGATTGGCATAGAAGAAATTGCAAGAATTGTGCCGAGTCAGTTGTCGTTAGATTTTCAAAGAAAAACCGCAAATTAAAAGGATTTTACAATTTTCTTCAGCGCCTGTTTAAGATTGGCGTTCAATAATTTGGATAATTACCAAAATTTTATACAAAAGCTCGGAGAGAATTCGGAGGGAAATAGGGTTTAAAGCAGGTGCTAACTTCTCTGGGAGCGCCAGCCGTTTCCGTGCCTTAATAGTGCTTGTGCTACAATCCGGCGGCGCTTTAACATAACCTAACAAAAAAGCTCGCCCTCCTTCATTTAAGCGCACCGATTACCAATGCGGACGAACGTAGTTCAACCGTTACATCTTGAGCCGCTTGGTGCGGGTGACCTTATTGACCGCACGGTGAGGTTGTATCGTCGGCATTTTGGGGCGTTGGTGCGTGCGGCGGTGCCGCCGGTCGTGGTGTCGGCGGCGGGGGCGGTGTTGTGGACGATGGGTTTGCGTGCCGTCCAGCTTGCGGCGACGGGTGGGCGGGTGGCGGCATATTTCGGGATGATGCTGCTGGGGTTGGGGCTGTGGTTTCTGGGGAATCTGTTTCTCTTTGTGGTGATGGGTGGAGCATCGCGCAACCTCGTGATGCATCTGTTGAGCGGCGAAGAGGTGACGGCGCGCGCCGTCTATCGAAACGTGCGGATGCGTTTCTGGAGCTTGCTGGCGGCAACGACGCTCGTCTTTATCTGGGGAGCGGTGTGCGGCGCTGTCGCGTTGTTCGCCTGGTACATGGTGATTGTCGTGACGGTGCTCATTGGCATGTTGGCGGGGAGCACGGGGTGGGTTGCTGCGTTGGCCGCAGGCATTGTAGGCGGAATCATCTTTCTCGCGGCGACCATCTTTATGCTCATGCTCTTTTTCTTTCTCATCGGACGCGTCGCTTACGTGCCGCAGGTGCTTCTGGTTGAAGGGCGCGGCGTGTTTGAATCGATCAGCCGGAGCATCGATCTGGCGCGCGGCAACGTGCGCCGGCTGACGGCGATGTTTCTCTTTACGCTCTTTACAACTTACTCGGCGCTGATGCTTCTGCTGATTCCTTTGGGCTGGCTCGGCTGGGTAAACGGTATCAACCCCGTTACCTTCGATTCGAGTGAATGGCCGGTATGGTATGCCGTCGGTTATGAGGTCGTCGTACAGTTGAGCACGATTCTGCTCACGCCCGTCTGGATGATGGGACTCTCTTTGCTCTATGTGGACGAGCGCGTCCGTCATGAAGGTTACGACATCGAGTTGCAGGCCGCGCGCGCTCTTGGCGACATACCCGATCTCAAACAGCCGATGCCGCTTACGCCCGCCGTTGCGCACCAGGTTGAAACAGGGAAGCGTGCGCTGTCCTCAACTGACGAAGAGCGTTTTCGCTCATCCGTCCTTGGCCTCTTCGATAGCAGATGACAACTGCGCTACAAAAAACTTTTGATAGGTTCTTGTGCGTTGCCTTTGTCTTTGCAATTGCGTGTACGGCGTTCGCGGTTGAATGTCGTGCGCAGATGAGCGCGCAGAGCTTAACGCGCGTCGAGTATCGTGAGCGCGTCGAGCGTTTGAGCGTGACGCTTGAATCGCTCGCTGCGGTCGAAAGAGAAGCGGCTGCTGCGGCGAAGGGCGAAGATTGGGCGCGCAGCGAGACGATTGATGTTTTAGCTGAGCTCAGGCAGAAGACCTTGCGCGAGGTGCGCGAGCTTTTGCCTGAGAAGTTGCAGGTCGCGCTCGAGAAAGGCGGCACGGTCGAGGTCGATAACGGCTGGCTGCATTTTCAGCTCGGTCGATACGAGGCGCAGCCTGCAAGTGCTGACGATGTGCGAGCAGAGGATTTAGAGGCGGCGGCTGCTCGCTTGCGCGCGCTCGGCGTGCGACTCAGAGAGAACGAAGAGATTGAGTACCTTAAGCGCGACAAAGAGGCTGAGAAAGCGCGCTTGGCTGAGATACTGCGCGGCAGGGATTTCGCTGAGCGCGGCGCGCAAGGCAATGCGCTTGAACAGTTGCTCGAAAGCGTGGGCAGGTGGCTGCGCGAATTGTTTCCTTCGTGGGGCGTGCCGCGTCCCGGCTCAAACCCCGTAGCTTCGCGCGCCGCGCAGATTGTCATCTACACGCTGGGCGTGCTGACAATTGTGCTCGTCGCTTGGGCATACCTGCGTCGGCGAAAAAATAGCGTCAAGAAACCAAAGGCGAGACGCGAGCCGCGCGTCGTTTTGGGCGAGCGGCTTGAGCCGGAAGAGACCGCCGCAGACATTCTCGCCGATGCCGAAGCGCTCGCACGGCGCGGCGATCTGCGCGGCGCAATTCGCAAGGCCTACATCGCTCTGCTCTGTGAACTCGGCGACCGGCACATCATTAAGCTCGCGCAACACAAAACCAACCGCGATTATCTAAGCGCCGTGCGCGAGTCTGCGCCGCGCTCTTACGACCTCTTCCGACCGCTCACCTTCAACTTTGAGAGGCACTGGTACGGACTCGAAGAGGCAAACGAAACGGACTGGAACGATTTTCGCGCGGGCTGTCGGCGCGCGCTCGACGTGAAATGATTTCTCGACGTGAAATGATTTGATGAGAAGCAGGCTCGCCATTATCCTGACCGCCGTCGTTGTGCTCGCGTTGCTCGTCGTCGTCAACGCGGCCTCTTACGTGCGACCTGAGCGCGAGCCGGACCTTGAGTTTCGTCCGCGTCGCTCGACGACCAATGCGGGAGCGACGGGCACGCGCGCTCTCTATGAATTTCTTCAACAGACGGGCCGAAAGGTTGTGCGCTGGACCGGGCCGCCCTCCGCGCTTTTGAACAACCGGGAGAACGGCCCGACGACCTTCGTCGTCATCGGACAGTTGCGCGCACCATATAAGCCGGATGAAGCGAGCGCGGTTTTGCGTTGGGTCAGCGAAGGGGGAAGGCTTGTCGTTATCGACCGCAGGTTTGATGAATTGCTTGTGCCTTCTTCTGACGGCTGGCGCGTCTCCGCCGAAGTCTTTGATTACCCGGACATGGATTCGCGCCCCGACGACCGGGAGCGGATGACGGCGGGCGTGCGAACTGTCGCGCCTGCGGAGCCCACGCTTCTTACACGCGACGTTGATACAGTCCTCGCTTCGCGGTTTGCGGCGCGGCTACAGATTTTCCCCGTTCACCAATCGAGCGTCTATCACACGGCTCCGACCGGGTTCGGCGCACCGCGCGATGCTGACGAAGAAGCTCGCGTCCAAGATGGAGATGAAATCTTTTGGGGCGAAGATGAGCCTCCGCCTCCGCCGCGTCCGATTGACGAAGCGCAACATGATAGCGCGCCGCGCGCGCCCGTTCGTCACATCTCGGATTGGCGCGCTATGGGCGAGGGCAGTCTGCTTGTCGATTACGAATACGGGCGCGGTCGTATCGTTCTTTTGAGCGACCCCTACATCGTCTCAAATGCAGGGATCAAAAACGCCGACAATCTCCAGCTTGCAACAAACGTCGTCGCAGGCGCGAATGGCGCTATAGCCTTTGACGAGTATCATCAAGGGCTTGGCGCGACAGGCTCGACGGGCGCGCTGGCGCTTTTTCGCGGAACGCCCGTGCTCTGGCTCTTTGCACAGGCCGGCATCGTCGCGCTCGCCTTTCTCTGGTCGCGCGGACGAAGATTTGCGCGACCGCTTCCTGCGCCGCGCGTTGACCGACGCTCGAAACTTGAGTTCGTCGCTTCAATGGCCGAGTTGCAACAACGCTCGCGCGCTTACGACCTCGCCGTCGAGAATGTTTATGGACGCACGCGCCGCGCGCTTGCGCGCTACGCCGGTCTTGAGCCGCACGCCTCGATTGAAGAGATCGCCGTGCGCGTCGCCGCACGCTCCGCCAAAGACCCGGCAGAGATTCAATCGCTTCTCGCCGAGTGTGAAGCGTCGCTTGGCGAAGAGAGTTCGCGTCCGACCGCACGGCGTGCGGTTGGGCTCACCCGACGCTTACGCGAGCTTGAACGCGACCTCGGCATACGCATGCGCGCGCGCGAGATCAGACAGATGACGAGAAAGTAAGCTGAGCATCCATTCCCATCATTTGATTCGACGCGGAAGCCGACTTGAATCTTCTCTCAATTATGGAACAGACATGGTTGCCAATCCTGCTCGTCGTCGCGCTCTTTTTTGTCACGAGCGTGGTCGGCGTGGTGACGGGCAGCAATTCGCTCATCACCGTGCCAGCGATGTATCAGTTTGGTATCGACCCGCGCGTCGCGGTGGCGACGAATATGTTCGGTTTGACGTTTATGAGCGTCGGCGGCGCGCTGCCATTTATCGGCAAGGGCGCGATTGATCGAAAGCGTCTGCCCGCACTGCTTGGTTTGACGCTTGTTGGCTCAATCGCGGGCGCGCTTCTCGTCCTTATCGTTCCCTCGCGCGCGATGCCGGTCTTTATCTCGATTTCGATGCTCGCGGTGGCGGCCTTTTCGTTTGCCTCTCGCAATGTGCGCACAGGCCGCGATGCGGGCCTGACAGGCGGCGCGCAAAAATTTGACAACCGTGTGGTTGCGGATAGAGTTGAAGCGTCGTTTGAAAAGAGCGCGCGAGGCAGAGACTGGGCCAATTTGGCGGGCTACGCGGCGACGCTTGCGCTCGGAGTCTATGGCGGTTTTTTTAGCGGCGGTTATGTGACTATTTTGACGGCTGCTTTCGTCGGACTGTTTCGCATGAGCTTTGTCGAATCGGTCGCAACGACGAAGATCGTCAACGTCTGCTCGTCGCTTGTGGCGACGCTTGTGTTGATGTGGGGCGGGCTTGTCGATTACAAGCTCGGTCTTTTGCTCGGCGCGGTGATGTTTACAGGAGCTTTTGTTGGTGCGCGCGTCGCGCTCCGCCTCAACGAAAAAATTCTACGGCGCGTTTTTCTCTCGACAGTCGTCGTGCTCGCGCTCAAAATTCTGTTCTATGATCTTTTGTGGAAAGGACTTTATGAGTAATGAGTAATGAGTAATGAGTGATGAGTAAATAGTTGCTTTTACTCATCACTCATTACTCATTACTCATCACTTTTTCACCGATGCAAATCGTTTCGTCAACCGTCGAGCACATTCGCGGTGAACTGTCGAAGGTCATTGTCGGGCAGGAAAAGGTCGTCGAGCAGGTTTTGATGGCGCTGTTGGCCGAAGGGCACGCTCTCATCGAAGGCGTGCCGGGGACGGCAAAAACACTGCTCGTCAAAACTCTGGCGCGCATCATCGGGGCCGACTTCAGCCGCATACAGTTTACGCCCGACCTGATGCCGTCAGACATTACGGGCACAAACGTCTTCAACATTGCGACCTCGTCATTTACGCTGCGACGCGGCCCCGTCTTTACAGATATCCTGCTCGCCGATGAGATCAACCGCACGCCTCCGAAAACGCAGGCCGCGCTGCTCGAAGCGATGGAAGAGCGGCAGGTGACAATCGATGGAGAGCTTCATCAGCTCTCGCGCGTCTTTACCGTGCTTGCCACCGAGAACCCGATTGAATATGAGGGTACGTATCCTCTGCCCGAAGCGCAGCTCGACCGCTTTTTACTCAAGATCATCATGACGTACCCGTCGGCTGAAGAGGAACGACAGGTCGTCGCCAACTGGAACGCAGGCTTCAATGCGCGTCGTCTTGAACAGATCGACATCCGCCCGCTTGCCGAGCCCGACGCAATTCTACGATGTCGCGCCGAAGTGCGCGCGACGCATGTCGAGCCGGGCGTACAGAAGTTTCTGGTCGAGATCGTGCGTCGGACGCGCGAGCACGCGGGCGTAGCTTACGGCGCAAGCCCGCGCGCATCGGTTGCGCTGCTTTTATGCGCGAAGGCTCTCGCAGGTTTGCGCGGGCGCGATTTTGTCACGCCCGACGACGTGCGCGACGCGGCTCACCCCGTCCTGCGACACAGATTGCTTCTGCGCGCTGAAGCCGAACTCGAAGGCACGACGACGGACGGCGTGATTACGGACATACTCGGCGCGGTCGAAGTGCCGAGGTGAAGGATCGAGATTCGTGCGACTCTTGTCCTCGGTTGAGAACAATGCGCTGCCGGCGCGCGACTTCGATGCGTCGAGATTGAAAGCACGCGTGCGCGCATCGGTCGCAAGCGCCGCGCGTGAGGGCGTAGCGCAAAAAGCCGGTTGGCTCAAACTGATTTTGGTCTTTGCCTTTGCATCGGGCTTCTACATCTCGCGCAGGTTGTGGACGACCTCCGAGCGTATGTACCCGACCGCGCCCGTCTTTGATTTTCTACCCGCGACTGTGTTTCCGCTCGATTACGTTTGGTTCGGCGCGCTCGGGTTTCTACTTCTGGCAATCCTCTTTGCCTCAAATCCGAAAAGATTCATCGCAATTTTCGTTGCGCTTGCGGCGCTGCTCGCGCTCTGGGATCAATCGCGCTGGCAGCCCTGGGTTTACCAGTATCTGTTTATGTTTGCGGCGCTCGCTTTCTGCACATGGAAGCGAAGCGAAGATAAAAGATGCGCTACGGCCGTCACGACTTGTCGACTCGTCATGGCGTGCATGTATTTTTGGAGCGGAGCGCAAAAACTCAACTACAATTTTATCTGCGAAGGCACGCCCTATCTGCTCAGACCGTTTGTGCCAAATTTTCCCGCAGAAGGCGGCGCGCTCGCCGTCGCTTCGGGTTTGTTGATGGCGCTTACGGAAATCCTTATCGGCGTTGGATTGTTGACCAGAAGATTTAGAAATAGAGCGGTCGTCGCGGCAGTCCTGATGCATCTGTTGATTCTCGCTTTGACTATACCTTCGCGGCGCAACAGCGTTATCTGGCCCTGGAACGCAGCGATGATTGGCTTCGTCGTCGTACTTTTCTGGCAGACGCACGAGATCGGTTTTAAGGAAATCATCTTGAATAATAAGCATGCCTTTCATCTTGTCGTGCTGCTGCTATTTGCCGTCATGCCTGCTTTAAGCTTCTTTGGTCTGTGGGATTCGTTTCTTTCGTTTACGCTCTTTTCGCGCAACACGGCGCAGGCGCGACTTTATCTGAGCGAAAGAGTGAGCCGCGCGCTGCCGCCGAGAGCGCAGACCATCGTTCGCACGCGCCCCGACGCAAGTAAGTCGGTCTTTATCAGCGACTGGTCGTTCGCTGAGCTAAACGTGCCTCCTTATCCCGAGCCGCACATCTACATAAACGCAGCGCGACCGCTCTGCGCGCATGCTGAAAGCCGCGCGGACGTGGTGCTCGAAATATATGAGAAGCCAAATATTCTGAACGGAGTCGCTCAAGTAAAGACGTTTTATTGCGACGAGTTGCTGGGTCGTTGACGGATTAAAATCGATTTTTCAAACAATGCGTTTTGTCTTTTCAAAACTTTTCTATGCGCTGCTCGTCGTCGGCTTTCTGCCGCTTTCGCTTTCGTGGGGGCGACCGGGGCTGCGTTGGGCGGCGCTCGTCTACGATGTGGCTCTGCTTGCAGCAGCTTTCATCGATGCGCGGACAAGTCCGCTGCCTGAGGATGTCGAGATCAAGCGCGAGATCGATGGACGCTTCTACATCGGCGCACAGACGCAGGTGCGCGTTCGCATCGAAAACCACACGAATCGAAGCTTACAGTTACGCGTCAAGGACGAGCACCCGCCGGAGCTGCTGATTGCGGGAGCGCGCGAAGCAAGCTTGCGCGTCGAGCCGTACACGGCTGCCTCGCTCGCATACAATTTGACTCCGCCGCGTCGCGGGCGTTTTGAGTTTGGACGCGTGGCCGTTCGATATGTTTCGCGTCTTGGCTTGGTGTGGCGCGAGACTTACGCGTGGGAAAGCGAGACGGTCAAGGTCTATCCGAACATTCGACGGGCGCGCGAGGTCGAGCTCAAGTCTTTGGGCGCGCGTTCGCTGGTTGCGGCGCGGCGGCGCGCGGCGTGGCGCGGCGAGGGACGCGATTTTGAATCTTTGCGCGAGTATGTTCCGGGCGACGAGCTACGACACGTCTCATGGTCGGCGACGGCGCGGCGCGGTCGCCTGACGACGCGCCAGTATCAGATCGAGCGCGACCAGACAATTCTCATCGCGCTCGACGCGGGTCGTTTGATGACGGCTCGCATCGAGGGCGAATCAAAATTCGACTCAGCGATTCATGCCGCGCTCGCCTTGATGAGCGCAGCCGAGCGCGGCGGCGATCAGGCTGGACTTGCCGTCTTTGGTCGCCGCGTCGAGACATACATCCCGCCGGGCAAGGGGCGCGAGCAAACGGAGGCCGTCCTCGAAGCTCTCCATGCAATCGAACCACAGATGATCGAGCCTTCTTATGCGCGCGCGTTTGAATATCTGGCCGCACACACGCGCCGCCGCGCGCTTGTCGTCATCCTCACAGACCTTGTCGATGAAGAAGGCTCGCGCGAGCTGCTCACGTCGCTTTCAATCCTGCGACCGCGCCATCTTCCTCTGGTCGTCACCATTGCCGACCGCGATTTGCGCGCAGTCTTAAACGACGCGCCGGAGGACGAGCGCGCGCTGTTTACGCAATCGGTCGCCGAAGAGATTACACATCAGCGCGAAGCCGCGCTTCGACTGGTCGAAGCACAAGGCGGGCTTGCTTTGGACGTGACGACGGCTGAACTCGCCCCTTTGCTGCTTGAGACTTATGTGCGCGTAAAGGAGCGCGGGCTTTTATGAAGAAGAGTTAAGAGGGCGAACACGGACGGACGCGAATTTGACAGAGATCGATACGGATTGCGCCGCGCTTATTCGTCGAATCCGCATCCGTCTGTATTCTTAATGGATGTGGTTAACGCGTCGTGCGCCAAGCGTCTTGGTCGATGCCGTAGATGAGTACGTCGATACCAAGAATCTGCGTTTGGCCTTCGAGCTTTTCGCCGAGACGTTCGGCCACGCGAATCGAGTTTTTGTTGTCGGGATGGATAAGACTGATGACGTGTTTGCGACCCATTTCGTCGAACGCATAATCGAGTGCGCGTCGTGCGCCCTCCGAAGCATAGCCCTTGCCCCAGTGCTCGCGCCCCAGAGTCCAGCCGATCTCAAAGCCGGGCCAGCCCTGCGGATTCATAAATCCGAGGCGACCGATAAATTTCCCGCTCGATTTTTCTTCGACGGCCCATTGTCCGTAGCCGCGCAAATGCCAGTGGCCGACAATAAAAGCCAGATGCCGCCAGGCTTCGAGACGGTCGAAGGTCTTGCCGCCGAGATAGCGCATCACCTCAGGGTCGGCGCAGATTCGCGCATACTCGTCAAAGTCCGTCTCTTCGCGCGGCATGCGCAGACGCAGACGCGCGGTTTCAAGCCTGATTTCATCCATGATGTTTCGAGTCGTCTCAAACGCCCGTCTAATCAATCCGCGTAACTTTCGGCGTGCCTTCGGTCTCGCAAGCCCACTCGCCTTGTCTATCCTTGTAGCAAATTAACTGTTCGGTGTGGAGCATACGGCTCGATTGGCCGCGATACTCGTCGCAGATGACGTATTGAGTTCTGAGCGGATAGATCGTCACGCCGAGCGGCGCATTTGTCTTGCTCGGTCGCATGCCGCGTCCTTCAATCGGGACGAGCATGTTTTTGTAAGCGACGTCTATCTTAAAAGTGACAAAGCCGATGGCTATTTTGCGCGGCGTACGGCGCGCGGGACGGCCCTCTTTTCGCGGAAGAAAACGGTGGCGCTCGAAGAGCAGTTTTTTAAAGAGTTCTGCCGAAGGCCGCGCCGTGCGATTTGTGCTTCCGGGCAATTTGTAAACGCATTCGACTTCGATCTCCAAACCACCGATGGGACGCATCCGCGACGCATCCACCCATTCATCATCGCTCATTGGATAACCCTCGTAATGAATCTTATATTTGTCGCCACTGATTTCGACTATCTCAGCCGTGTACCAGACGGCGCGGCTTTCGACCTCCAAGCGGTCGCCGACTTTCCAACTTTTTTTGCGCGCTGCATTCTTGCTCTTTCTTGTTGAGTTGCCAGACTCTTGCTTTTGAGACGGGTCTGCTGCAAAGGCCGACGCATGTTTTGAAAAAGACCCGGTATTAAAAGTGGCTCTGTCGCTTCGCGCGAAGGCGTTCGCTTGTGCCGCAAACAGAGAGGCGATCAACGCCGCCGCGATATACGAGAATTGAACGCGCCCAGCCAGGCTCAAAGCTTTCTCCGATCTGTTCTTAAGTTTCACTTTAACTTTCCACGCTTTTTAAGTTTCCACGCTTTTCGCGTCTCGTCCGGCGAGCAGCAGATACGAATAAAGCGCAACGCCGGTGAGAAGTCCGGTGCCGTATTTGACGGCGGGCGAAAGCGGCGCGGGCGAAATAAAACCTTCGATTACGCCTGCGACGGCAAGGATTGGGATGCAGCCGAAAAGAAGCCGAACCGCATCGCGCCCGCGCAGACGCAATGCGTCGGCCCGCGAAAGATCGCCCGGCATGAGAAGCGCGCTGCCGAAGAGCGTGCCCGCACCT
>CBDUCU010000064.1:0-12263 GCA_965365725.1 uncultured bacterium
TTAAGATGGGCGGCGGGCTTGTCGCATCAATCAAGTCGGGGTCGAATTTCGTTTTTGAGCAGACGCGGCTCGAAGACGGCGTGTGGCTTCCGCGCTTCTCGCAGGTCAACGCTTCCGCCAAAATCTTTCTCTTCGCGGGCATGACCGTCAACGAGACGCACGAATACAGCGATTACAAACGCTTCAGCACCAAATCGGGCGATGCCATTCTCAATGCGCCAAAACAGGAAGAGCCGTGAGTCGTGAATCGTAAATCGCTGTCACAAAAGAGGCGCGAATCGAGACACGCGCGCCTTAAATCAGGCAGTACTAGTCTTCGATTCACGAATTCACGATTTTACGATTCGCGATTTACGATTTACGATTCACGTATATGGAAGTTGTCGTCATTGGCGGAGGGCTGGCGGGCGTTGAGGCTGCATGGCAAGCGGCTCGCACAGGCGCGCGCGTCACGCTCTATGAGATGCGCCCCGCTCGGCCAACGCCCGCGCATCGCACGGACAAGCTGGCCGAGATCGTTTGCTCTAACTCTTTGAAATCGGACGAGCCGGGCACGGCACCCTTTCTGCTCAAAGAAGAGTTGCGACGCGGCGGGTCGCTTGTACTCGAAGCGGCGGCTGAGACGCGCGTGCCTGCGGGCGCGGCGCTTGCCGTTGACCGCGAGAAGTTTGCCGAGCTGATTACCGCGCGCATCGAGGCGCACCCTTCGATCAGGCTTGTCCGTGAAGAGGCGATAAAAATCCCGGACGCGCAGCTGACGATCATTGCCGCAGGCCCGCTCTGCTCCGATGCTTTGGCCTCAGAGATTGCGCGTTTGACGGGCAGCGACGGCCTCTATTTCTACGACGCAATATCGCCCATCGTCTCAGCAGATTCGATCAACTTCGACATTGCTTTCCGTGCGGCGCGCTACGGCAAGGGCGGCGACGATTACGTCAACTGTCCGATGGACGAGGCGGAATACGCGCGTTTTTATCAAGCGCTGGTCGAAGCCAAGAGCGTCCCGCTACAACGTTTTGAGGAGACGCGCTGGTTCGAGGCTTGTCTGCCGGTTGAAGAGCTTGCGCGTCGCGGCGTTGACACTTTGCGTTATGGGCCGATGAAGCCAGTCGGTTTGCGCGACCCGCGCACGAATCGTGAGCCTTACGCGTGCGTGCAGCTCAGACAAGAGAATTTGATGGCCGATGCCTACAACCTCGTCGGCTTTCAGAATCATCTACGTTTCGGAGAACAGGCGCGCGTCATTCGCCTGATACCGGGTCTGGAAGCCGCTGAGTTTTTGCAATACGGACAGATTCATCGCAACACATATATCTGCGCGCCGCGCGTGCTTGCGCCGACTTTGCAGATGCGCGAGCGACCCGACATATTTTTTGCAGGTCAGATTAGCGGCGTTGAAGGCTATGTTGAATCGGTGGCGACGGGCTGGCTTGCAGGTTTGAACGCAGCGCGCATCATTCGCGGAGAAGCGCCCGTCGAGGCTCCGACAAAATCAGCGACGGGCGCGCTGGCGCGCTACGTTTCGGGCGCAAATCCGGAGAACTATCAACCCGTCAATATCACTTTCGCGCTCCTGGAGCCTTTGCCCGAAGCAGAGCGCAAGCGCGTGCGTAAGAAGCGTGAGCGGCACACACTGCAAGTTGAGATGGCGTTAACGGAATGGGACGAATTTCTTCAAGCAATCGGGGAACAGAGACGCTCGGCACAACCGTCGGCAATTTGAGCCGCGCGTCTTTTCATCCCTGCTCCGGCACATGCGTGCGTTTTATCCTCGCGCTATTTCTGCTCGCGTCGCTGTCGCTTGTTGTTGTTTTGACGACGGTTGCGCAGTCAGGGCGAACACAGGGAAATAGATCGGCAAAGACTCCGCCCGCAGCGCGTCCGCGTCAGGTCACGCCAGCAGCAACGCCCGCCGCAGAGCCTTCTTCGCAAACCAGGAGCAACGCATCTGCAAATCCGGTAGCCGTTGTTGAAGACGACGGCAGCGTAGCGCCGCCGCCGCGCACAATCAGTTCGCCTACGCCGCAAATGCCCGCGCCGCCAAAGAGCGAAGAGAAGCGAGACGAAATCGACGACGAAGATTTGGTGCGCATCAGCACAAACCTTGTGCCTGTGCCGGCGAGCGTCGTCGATACGCAGGGACGTGCGGTTGTTAATCTCGATTTGAAAGATTTTGAATTGACGGTTGATGGACAGGTGCGCCCAATCGGCGATCTTGCGCGTTCGGAAACACCCGTCGCGCTTGCGCTTCTTTTTGACAACAGCTCAAGCCTTCGCGCGTCGCGCGAATTCGAGGAGCGCGCGGCAATCGAGTTTTTCCGCCGAGTCATCCGACCCGTTGACCGCGCCGCCGTGTGGTCGATCTCGACCGAGCCGCGTCTCGCCTTGCCGCTTACAAACGATGTGCGCGCGCTGGTGCGCACGATCCAGAATTTCGGCAAACCCGAAGGCGCGACCGCGCTTTTTGACACCGTTGCCGAAGCCGCCAAATATCTCAAACCATATTCGGGGCGCAAGGTCATCGTTATCGTCTCAGACGGCACGGACACGATCAGCAACCTTACCTTCGATGAGACGCTCGCGCGCGTGCTCGCCGCCGACTGTCAGGTCTTCGCCGTTCAGACCGGCCACAGCGAGAGTCCAAACTTGCGCGACCTTGCGGGCGAGCGTCGGCTTGAAGAATTTACGGCCAACCCCGGCGGCTCAGTCTATGCTCCACGCACCACGTCGGATTTCGACACGGCCTTTACACAGATCGCCGCCGACCTCGCGCAACAATACATTCTCGGCTACTACCCTGCGGACGCGCGCCGCGACGGCTCATTTCACACAATCTCGCTTCGCGTCACCACGCGTCCTAACCTTCGCGTCCGCACGCGCAAAGGCTTCTACGCGCCGAAGGGGTAAAAAAAGCTGTTAGCTGTTAGCCATTGGCTGTTAGCCAAACAAAAAGCTAACGGCTAATAGCTAATAGCTTTTTTCTATTTACGATTCACGATTTACGAATTACGATCCACGCATGATAGAGCAACTGATAGGGCAATTTTTGGAACACTTGAAGTATGAGCGCAACGTAAGCGAGCACACGCTCAGGAACTACGCGATTGACCTCGGACAGTTTCTCGACCATCTTGCCCCGGGCGACCCGGCGACAGGCGAGCGGCGCGAGCTCGACGTGCGGCAGATCGATCACATCACAATCCGCGAATGGCTTTCATCTCTCCACACCGCGCAAAAAAAGAAGTCTTCGATTGCACGCAAGCTCGCCGCCCTGCGCACCTTTTTTCAATTTCTCATACGCGAAGGCGTGGTTGAGCTAAATCCGGCAAAGCTCGTCTCTACGCCGCGTCTTGAAAAAAAGCTTCCCAACCATCTCTCGGTCGAAGATGCCGTGCGTTTTATCGAAACGCCCGATACCGAAACCGATTTGGGTAAACGCGACCGCGCCATCCTCGAACTCCTCTACGGCACGGGCGTGCGCGTCTCGGAATTGACCAAGCTCAACATGCGCGATATAGACTTTCGCAACAAGACCGTCCGCGTCACCGGCAAGCGACGCAAAGAGCGCATCGTTCCCTTTGGCGACCCGGCGCTTCATGCGGTGATGCGATATCTCACGGAAGTGCGTCCCGCTTTTCTCAAAAACGCTCCGCTTGCAGAGCGCGACTCCGAGGCGGTCTTTCTTAACTATCAGGGAACGCGCATCACCACGCGCTCGGTCGGTCGGATGGTGGACAAATACATCGACATCTGCGCAGGCATCCACGACATCAGCCCGCACTCACTGCGTCATTCCTTCGCCACACACCTGCTTGACAGCGGCGCAGACCTCCGCGACATACAAGAGCTGCTCGGACACGCGCGTCTTTCGACGACACAAATCTACACACACGTTTCGATGGAAAAGTTGATCGAGGTCTATGACAAGGCGCACCCGAAGGCGTAAAGAAAAGTAAAAAGTAAAAAGGTAAAAGGCAAAAGTAAGAAGGCACATGCAGCCTTTTCACTTTTGCCTTGTACCTTTTTACTTTTGCCTTACGTCTTACAAAGTGGCGTGTTCGTCTTCGCCTTCGCTCTGCTCGATCGCGGATTGGCATTCGGCATCAAAGCGGGCGGTGGGCAGCGCATCGAGACGACGTTCGGGAATTTCTTTGCCGCAGCTTGCGCAAGTTCCATAAGAGCCTTCGTCGATACGCATCAGCGCCTGATCGATGTCGGCGACGATTTGCGATTCGCGTTCGCCGAGCCTCAGGGCGAGTTCCTGATTAACGTCTTGTAGAGACATATCGACGCTGTCTTTGACGCCGTCGTCAGCATTCATTTCAAGCGCGGCCTGCTGGTTGCCGCGCACGTTGTCTTCGTGCTGGCGAAGCTGTTCGAGAAGGATCGTGCGATAGTGTTCAAGCCTCTGTGCGTCCATTAAGAGTCGTTCTCCCCGTGATTTATTTCTACTAACGAAATTAAGAGCGCGGATTATAACCTACGCTCGGAGGATTCGCACGAACGCAGCGAAAAACGGAGCAAGCTCCTTTCGCAAACTTTGACTGCAACCCTCATTGCGTCCAATCCAATAATTCGACGCAATGGACGCGAGGAGCGCGGTGAAGCGAAGCGAGCTTGCCCCGTATAATTTTTGCTGTCGCTTAAAACCGGAACTTCAATCCGCCCTGCAAGAGTCGCGGACTGCTCGGTAAAAGCCCGCGCGCGCGGTCAACGATATATGTTCGGTCAAAGACGTTTTTAACCGTCACAAAAAAGGTCGTCTTCAACTGTTCGACGTTGTAGTTGGCGGTTGCATTCCAGACTGTGTAAGAAGGAATCAGTCCGAGCTGACCGCTACGCCGCAAGGATTCGCTGACGGTGCCGACCGGTACATTGACAAAGTTACGGTCGTCGGCAAATTGATCGCTTACGTAAACAGCTTCGAGCAATCCGTCAAACCCTTTTGGATGCGAGTAGCCGAACGTGGCGTTGAGGAGTTGCTCGGGCGCGTAAGGGAGTCGATTGCCTGTCACGCTCGGGCGTGTGCCATTGGCGTTGGTGATGCTTGAGAAGCGCGTGCCGGTAAATTCAGCAGTCGGGAGAAAAGTGTAGGCCGCGCGAAAGTAGAAGTTGTGGGGCGATTTTATCAGAGCGCCGGTATCTATCCGACCCGTGAACTCAAAGCCCTGATGAACGGTTTCGCCGCCATTTGTCAGTGTCGCGCCAGCGCCGCCCGCAAGGCTCGCCGGTACGATCTGGTTCTCATAATCCATGCGGAAGAATGTCGCTTCGAGTCGAAGCCCCTTGACGGGAGCGCTACGGAATCCAAGCTCATAGTTCCAGCTCAATTCGGGGTCAAGCTCAATTACGCCGCCCGTCGAGTTGTTGATAACGTCTTCGGTACGCGGCGGCGCAAACCCGCGATGCACGCCCGCAAAGATGGTCAGACGCTCGCCTGCGTTGTATGAAACTCCGAGTCCGGGAACGATCTGCGTCAGGTCTGTGCGCCCGCTCACGCCGAGACCGCCGTTGGCGAGACGGTTTGTGCGTTGATACTCGACATGTTCAATTCTCACGCCCGGCGTAATTGTCCAGTCGCCGATGATAAAGCGGTTCTCGGCAAAGCCCGAATAGGCTTGAATGCGTCGCTCGTTGTTTTCGACAACCACGCCCGTACGCGAGTCGGGCAGGTCGCCGTTCTCCTGCCGACGATCCTGCGTCTCATAGTGCGCGCGAAATCCGAAGTCCGACTCATTGCGAATACCGAACAAACGATGCGTGACGTGCAGACGCGGTTCGACTCCGAAAAAATAGTACTTGCGCAGACGACCCTGATTGCCACAGGTCGTGTCAACATCGGCCATCGAGCGACAATCGGGGTCGCCGCCCGCGAGCGTTGCTAAACGATTCGGGCGCTCGCCCGAATTTGAAGACTGTCGCCACCAATGCCGACGAAAGTATGAGCCGTAAAAGTTGGTCGTCAAGACGACGTTGCTGTTAAAGATGAGCGCGTGTGAAAGCGAAGCGCCATAGCGGTCGCCGTAGAAGAAATCGTTGCGGAATGGATTCTGTCGCGGGTCGGCTCTGTATTCATCTTCGGTTAAACCGGAATAGCTGACGTTCGAGTCTTCACCGTAGTAGTTGAACTTAAATGTGAGCGCCTGCTTTTCGCCGAAGGTCGTGACCGTCTTTGCATTAAAGTCGTTGAGACCAAAGCGGTGATTGGCGCGCGCGCCTATGCCTTGCTTACGCGTGTAATCGAAGAGAAGCCCGGTGTTGCCCCAAGTGCCGCCGTAAGAAAGATGCCCGTTGAAATAATCGCGGTTTCCGCCGATGAGCGTGAGCGTGCCCGCAGGCTTGAGCGGCGGATTGCGCGTCACGTAATTGACGACTCCGCCGACAGTCGATGGGCCAAAGAGAATCTGCCCTGATCCTTTCAAGACCTCGACCGTCTCAAAGCGGTCGATGGGCGGATGATAGTAGCTCGCGTTGTCGCCGTAAGGCGCGTAGGTGAGCGGGATGCCGTCTTCGAGAAGCAAAACTTTTGTCGAGCGCGTCGGATTCAAACCGCGTATGCCGATATTTGGACGAAGTCCAAAGCCCTCTTCGTCGCGCACATTCACACCCGAAGATTTGCGCAAAGCTTCAGAGGTGCTAAAGACCCTGCTTGTCTCAAGAAGCTGTTGATCGAGCACCACGACGGAGCCGGGTATTCGCTCGACCACTTCAGGAGTTTCAGCAATGCGTGAAGAGGAAACAGCAATCTCTTCGGCAATGGGACCGGCCTGTAAGACAAGATTCAAATCGCGGCTTTCGTTTGCCTTAATAGTCAGCGCAGCGCGCGTCGTCGAGAAGCCTTCGCCTGAAGCCGCCACGCTGTAATCACCTGCGGCGAGGTTATCAAAAACAAACGCTCCCGTTTCATCGGTGGTGGCGCTCAATTCAGAAACCAGACCAGCGCGACGAAGAATGACGCGCGCGCCGCTGACGGCAGCATTATTTTGATCTTTGACATAACCCGTCAAAGCGCTACGGCTCGACTGCTGGGCCGAGGTTGAGACAACGAGAGACAGATGCAACGCAAGCAGGAGGAAAAAAACAGTTAGCCCCGAGATGGATTGGAGGACAGAAGATTTTAGACGCATAGAAGTCATCCGGAAGTGCAGATTGAGAAAACAGGCCCAAGAATATGGCTGGGATTCGCCTGAGGATGAAAATGATTTTCAATTTCAGGCAAATGGAGAATACGGCAAACGAGGGAAATGTGTCAAGGGGGCTCTTGTCGCAAAGTTAAAGTTCGTCTTGGCAGAGGAGTTGTGCGGCGAGCAGAGGGATTGTTAATTCGTGGTGTCCCGTGATTGAGTAGCCGCGACCTGCGCCGCCGCTCGTCGGGCGACGAACGACGTTTGTAAGCGGACGGTAGGATTGGATGAAGTCGAAGTTGGCGGTGGTGAAATCTTCGAGCGCGTGACCGAGATTACGTACAAGGGTAACCGCTTTGAGAAAGACTTCGGGAAGGATAACGGCCGAGCCGATGTTGAGATAAACGCCGCCTCCGTTCAACAGTCGTACCAGCTCGGAGAGCAGACGGAAATCCGTGTGTGTCGTCGCGCCCAGCGCCGCGCCGTCAACCTCCGGATGAAAATGCGCGATGTCTGTGCCGATGGCGACGTGAGCTGTAAAGGGAACGCGCGCACTGTATGCCGCGCAGAGAAGCGAAAGATTTTGATGCTTTGGCTTTGCGGCGATCAGCGCGCGCCCGAGCGATTCGCCGAGACCAATCTGATCGCGTGCCCCTTCGCGTGCTGCGTGATTTAGAAGCTTGCCCGTTTCGTCCGCCGCGCCGAACGCGCCTGCGCCGAGCGTCGCATCGACATCTTCCGAGGTTGAGCCGACGAGCGCAATTTCTGCATCATGGACGAGCACCGAGCCGTTTGCGGCAATGGCCGAAACATAGCCGCGTCGCATGAGGTCGATGATGAGCGGCGCGAGACCAGTTTTGACGACGTGGCCGCCGAGTCCCCAGATGATCGGTCTGTTTTGCGCGCGCGCGCGATGCATCTGCGCGGCGAGTTGTCTGAGCGTCTGGACGGCGAGGATGTTCGGCAAACCCGCGAGGAAATCTTTGAGCGTCGAATCCTCTTTGACAGGCCGCGCAAAGTCTTCGACGGACACCTTGCTCGGTCGCTCTGAAAGCGGATAGGTGTTTACGCCGTCAAGAGCAATTGGTTTGATGTTCTTTTCTTCGTAGATTGACACGCCAAAACCTCACGCTGGCGAACCTTCCGAAAAAAGCATCTGCTCGACGAGATGACACAGAATGTGTCCGACGAGGTTGTGCGTCTCTTGAATGCGTTGTGTGTCGTCGCTTTCGACGACGAGTGCTACATGGCAAGCTTCTCTCATGCGACCGCCGTCGCGTCCGAGCAGACCGACAACCTGTAGGCCGCGCTCGCGCGCCGTCTCGGTCGCCGCAAGGATGTTGGGTGAATTACCCGATGTCGTAATGGCAAGCAACACATCGCCGCGCGTGCCGAAGGCTTCGACCTGGCGCGCAAAGACGTGCTCAAATCCCGTATCGTTTGCGATGCAGGTGAGCACGCCGCCGTCGGTCGTAAGCGCGAGCGCAGGGAGCGCAGGACGGTTCTTTATTAAGAACTGGTTGACGAACTCGCCGGCGATGTGTTGCGCGTCGGCAGCCGACCCACCATTGCCGCAGATGAGCAGCTTGTGCCCCGCGCGAAATGCCTCTGCAATCAACTGTGCGACGCGTTCGACCTCTGCCGAGTGTCGTAAAAAGAAATGTTGTTTGACTTCGCTGCTGGCGGCGACGATTGTGTTGATAAGCTCTGACATTTTCGGAACAAAACTTTACGCGGACGACGAAGCATTATCAACTGCTCGAAGGGCATCAGGCATTCAATCTGGATGAAAAGCGGATGCGCTAAAACATGCTTATCGAATAATCACAGGCATAATGTTTGAAAAGAACCGAACGATGTTGTCGGTGATAAAGGTCGTACAGTATCTTGATAAAGTTCTTTTGAGCCGCACGTTTTACGGAATCAATTACAAGAGGAGTCGTGGATGAAAAAATCTTTGGTGGGCGTGTGCGCAATCGTCTTTATGCTCTTGTTTGCACAAGACGCGGCACATGGGCAAAAGAGGTTGCGACAGACCGATGCCGCACAGTTGCGCGAGCTTCGCAAAGAGGTCGAGGCGTTAAAAGACGGGCAGCAGGCGATGCGCGCGGAACTGGAAGAGTTGAAAAAACTTCTGCGTGAGATTATCGACGCGGCTGTTGCACAGAGAGACCCGAAGGTCGGGGTCGACGACGACCCGTCGCTTGGCGAGCCGACGGCAAAGGTCGTGTTGATCGATTTTTCCGATTATCAGTGACCGTACTGCGCACGCTTCGTCCGTGAGACGATGCCGCAATTGAAAGAGGAATACATCAGGAAGGGAAAGATTCGCTATGTGTTCCGCGACCTGCCGCTCGAACAGATTCACCCGCACGCTTTTAAAGCGGCTGAGGCCGCAAACTGCGCCGCCGAGCAAGGGAAGTTTTGGGAGATGCACGACCGCATGTTCGAGAACATGAAGACGCTTGCGCCCAATCAGCTGATCATGCACGCGCAGGCAATCGGGCTTGAAGCGACGAAGTTTTCGCAGTGTCTTGAATCAGGGAAATTTGCTTCGGAGGTACGCAACGATATGGCCGATGCAAACGCGGCCAATATTCCGGGTACGCCCGGCTTTGTGGTCGGAATCGTTAACACAAAAAATCCAAATGATAGAAACGTGCGCATCTTCCGTACCTTCACGGGAGCGCAACCCTATTCCGTCTTCAAGGCGACTTTGGACGCTGCGCTCGTAGAGGCCGACAAACAGGATTGATAGAGACAGATAGCACAGGGCGCGTTAGACAGCATCACTGCTTTAGTGCGAAAAGAAGTTACGCCTTCATTCAAGGTTGAATGAAGGCGTAACTATTTATTCGTGCGGGCGCGCTCATGCTGTCTAACGCGCGCTGTGCTGACAGTATGAGCGGCGACTATTTTCTTTTGAAGACGCGGAAGAGGTCGGGGAGAAATTCGTTGAAGACGACCGTCTGCCATGCATCAGTGATAAAGCTTGTGCCGAAGCGACGGAAGGTTGCATCAACGCCGATGCGGTCGTGGCCCGGCGTGCTCTGCTCCCAGATGTTCGACAGCGCGCTTGACGTAAGACTTCCGGCCCAGCGCGAATAGTTCGGCTGGAGCTTGCCGTTGTCGCCGCGCGTGACAAAGACGCGGCTGATAGCATGAAGCGTGCGCGCGCCGATGTTCTTCTTCTCGGAACGCTCGTAGCGCGGGTCTTGTTTGAAGAGAATGGGGTAGATGCCGGATCCGAACATTGTCCGCGTCGCGCGCGTGCCAAACTTGATGGCGAAGCGTGAAAGACCGTCGGCGACGCGGTCTTCCGTGTCCTTGTGCGGCAGATCGTCCTCGCCCCATTCGGTAAGCGCAGCGCCAAAGGCGGATCGCGCATAACCCTCAGGGCTGAGAAAGGCTTTTTTGAAGGCACGACGCATCTTCTGCTCAGAAGTCATCGGCGTGTAAGTCTTTTGCGCTGTTGTTTGCTGTGGCAGGTTTTCAGCGCGCGCATCCGCATTATTGTAGAGAAGTTCGGTTGACGAAGGCGTTGAGCCGTCGGTCTTCGGCGTGCGGGTGTCGAAGGCATCGGCAAGCGGCGCACGCATTGAAAGTCCGTTTGAAGCCGAAGAAGTTTGCGCAAGCTTAATCGGAGACGCGTTCTTCGCCGCTTTTGAAGCCTCGTCGTCCGTCGGAGCGTTTGCTGCGACAAACGATGTCGAGAGCGCAGGCGTGGAAACATTCTGCTGCGCAAAAGCGGTTTGAGAGCCAAAAGCGGCGACAAGCGTGAGAAAGACTGCGCTTGAGAGAGTACGAAGGCGTTGCATCTGCATCAGACTCCTTGTCAGAGAGAGAGAGACGGCTTGCGCATCTCTCATGTTAATTTTGAATAAGTTAATGGTCGCCGTTGAGTTTTCGGCTGCCCGCACAATATCACGCGTACTAAGCTAGAAAAAAGGATCAAGCCTTTTTTTTGCTGTTAGGCCCATTGCCAGCCTTCACGGATTTGTGACCGTTGCCGTTCGAGAGATGACCGTTGAGAAGCGGTCGCAGCGCTGCTCCCGTGTGCGAGCGGCGCGAGCGCGCAATCTCTTCGGGCGTGCCGGCGGCGACGAGACGGCCACCGTTTGCGCCGCCTTCAGGGCCGAGGTCAATACAATAGTCGGCGCTCTTTATCACGTCGAGATTATGCTCGATGACGATGACGGTGTTGCCCAAAGAGACGAGGCGTTGGAGCACATCGAGCAGTTTATGAACGTCTGCGAAATGCAGACCCGTCGTCGGCTCGTCGAGAATGTAGATGGTACGTCCGGTCGCGCGTTTTGAGAGTTCGCGCGCGAGCTTGATGCGTTGCGCTTCGCCGCCCGAGAGGGTCGTCGCCGATTGTCCGAGCTTGATGTAACCGAGTCCTACATCGAGCAGCGTTTGGAGTTTCTGTTTGATTTGCGGAATGTTTTCGAGCAGAGGCATCGCCTCTTCGATGGTCGTGTCGAGAAGGTCTGCGATTGATTTGCCTTTGTACTTAACAGACAGCGTCTCGCGGTTGTAGCGCGCGCCGCGACACACGTCGCAGAGGACGTAAACATCGGGCAGGAAATTCATCTCGATACGCTTGAGCCCGTCGCCTTCGCACGCCTCGCAGCGCCCGCCCTTGACGTTGAATGAAAAGCGGCCCGGTTTGTAACCTCGCTCGCGCGATTCGGGAAGCATCGCATACAGCTCTCGAATTGGCGTAAAGAGTCCCGTGTAGGTTGCCGGATTAGAGCGCGGCGTGCGACCGATGGGCGACTGGTCAATCTCGATGACTTTATCGACGTTTTCAAGACCTTCGACCGCGTCATGCTCGCCCGGCTCTTCCATTGAGCCATAGAGATGACGCGCCAGCGCGCGATAAAAGATGTCGTCAACAAGCGTCGATTTGCCTGAGCCGGAAACGCCCGTAACGACCGTGAGCAGACCGAGCGGAAAAGTTACGTCGATGTTTTTGAGATTGTTGTGACGAGCGCCGCGAATGGTAATCGAGGCTTCGGTCGCCCTGCGCCGCTCAGGAGGAACTTCGATGGCGCGCCGACCACAGATGTAGAGGCCTGTGACCGATTGTGGGTTGCAGGCCACGTCTTCGGGCGTGCCGGCGGCGACGATTTCGCC
>CBDUCU010000065.1:0-12203 GCA_965365725.1 uncultured bacterium
ATCCCGCGCATAAAGCTAAAATCCTTCTTCGAGATGAAGACGTAGGCTGTCAGCCCGCCGAAGATACCGACGGTCAAAACGCCCGCCTGAATGATCGACGCGGGGTTAAGCTGCGTGTAGATGGCTATTGCCGGCGAGATGATGATGCCGGTCAGCGTCGTAAATCCGAAAAGAGCCAACAGGTTGACGACGGGCACAAGGCGCACGGCCTGCGCGCCGAGCACGCCGCCCATCAGCACGAAGAACGAAATCCAGGGATGTTCGATGACGGCCATCATGATTTGAGGAACGGCAAATCCGATGCCGACACCGGCGACGGCAAAGAGAATCGCTGCAAAGAAAAGCGCATAGACTTTGCGCACAAAAGCCATGCGCTCGGCCTGTGTCGCCTGCGCCGCCGTCTGCGCCTGAAGCGATCCCCACGCGTCCTCGTTCGGGTTCCACGCGCGCTGTTGAAAGTTCTGGTTCTGGGGTCGAAATTCGTTCATTTGAAATCCTCTTTGTTGTTCAGAGAAACCTTTTTATGTCTCCACATCCGCGCTCACTTAGATGTCAGAGACGCGGGCGCGGTTGCGGCACGGGCGATTATACAACGGAGCGGGTTTGGTCGGCATTCGCCCCGGTTCTGGATTAAGATGCCTTTCGGCTTCTTCTCAAGCTTGCAATGACAGAACCGGCCAGATCAATCACCAGCCCTCGCCAAAGCGTCTCAGGCTTTCCGCCGATCCTCTTTGTGCTGGCGGCGGCGCTTTTGTGGAGCACGGGCGGACTCTTTATCAAAGCGACCGAGCTTTCTGCGTTTGAGCTCTCGTTTGGCCGCTCGCTTTTGGCTGCCGCGACGGTCGCATATTTTACGCGTCGGCAGGGCTTTCGCGTCAACAGCCTGACGGTTGTCGCCGCGCTGCTTTACGCCGCGCTGTTGTTGCTCTTTGTGCAGGCGACGAAGATGACGACGGCTGCCAACGCGATCTTTCTTCAATACACCGCGCCCGTTTATGTACTTATTTTTGAGCCTTTGATTTTTAATGAGAAGTATAGAAGAAGAGACGTGATGGTGGTTGCGGCTTGCGTCGTTGGCGTGGCGCTCTTTTTTGTCGGGCGGGTCAGGCCAGAACAGATGAACGGTAATCTGCTCGCGCTTCTTTCGGGCGCGTGCTTTGCCGCCTTTATGCTTATCTTGAGGCATCCGCGCGCCGGAGCGGTCAATCGCGCTTCATCAATTATCTACGGCAATCTTTTGCTCGCGGTTGTTTGCGCGCCCTTCTTTTTCGCGGGGCTGGAAAAGGTCAAGCTCTCGGACGTTGGCATCATCGCCTTTCTCGGTCTGTTTCAGATCGGACTTTCCTACACGCTCTTTACGCGCGGCATCGAGCGCGGCGTGCGTTCTTTGGACGCAGGGCTTGTCGGATACGTCGAGCCGGTCTCAAATCCTTTGTGGGTTTATCTGATACTTGGCGAGCGGCCAGGCGCATGGGCGTTGATGGGCGGCGTGATTATCGTTGTGGCAATCGTCGTGCATACGATCATCGGACAACGAAGAGAAAAATGACGAGAGGCTCTGTGCGCGAGTGGCAAACGCTGAATTATTTACTGTGCGATGAGATGCTGGATGGTGGCGAGAAGGTCATTAGGGTCGATGGGCTTGGCGAGGTGGATGGCAAAGCCTGCTTCGAGCGCGCGCTGGCGGTCTTCCTTCATCGCATAACCTGAGAGCGCGATGGCCGGAACACTCTTCATCTCGGGCATCTCGCGCAGAAGCGAGAGCAGTTGATAACCGTCAACTTCGGGCATGCTGATGTCTGAGATGACAAGCGCGGGCGTGCGCTCGCGCGCAAGCTCCAGAGCGCGGCCCGCCGAATCCGCCACCATTACTTCAAGCCCTTTGCGCCCGAAGAAAGTTTCAAGCAGCTCAAGCGTCTCGGGCGAATCGTCAACCACAAGCACGGGCCGCCCCAGATGCGGGGTCGGCACTCGGCGCTCGGTTTCATCCAACCTGTTTTCGACGACTGCGCACGGCAGACCAAAAGTAAAGCGTGCGCCCTTGCCAACGCCCTCAGACTCGGCCCGAACCCATCCGCCGTGAAGCTCGGCAAGCGCGCGCACGATGGCTAAGCCGAGACCCAGCCCGCCGTGCAAGCGCGTCGTCGAGCCGTCCTGCTGGCGAAACTGGTCAAAGACGTGCGGCAGAAACTCCGGATCGATCCCCGCTCCTGTATCCTCGACCACGAGACGCGCTTCGTCTTCTTCGCGCATCAGACGGAGCGTGACGCGCCCGCCGGCGGGCGTAAACTTGACCGCGTTCGACATCAGATTCCAGATGATCTGTTGGAGTCGCACGCCGGAGCCGCGCACGACGAGCGGCGCGTCGGGCATCCCGACCAGCAGATTGATTTTCTTATCGGAAGCGGCGCTGCGCGCCGTATCAATCGAAGCTTCGAGCACTTTGCACAGATCGATTACTTCCCAGTCCAGCCTCAGCTTTCCGGAGACGAAGCGCGAGATGTCGAGAAGATCGTCGATCAGACGCGCCTGAAGACGCGCGTTGCGCTCGATGGCTTCAAGTCCCTGCGTCAGAAGCGAAGAGTCGGCCCCTGCGCCGCCCGAGCGCAGCAGGTTGACCCATCCGAGCACAGGCGTAAGCGGCGTGCGCAACTCATGCGAGAGTGTGGCGAGAAAAACGTCCTTCGCGCGGTTGGCTTCCGAAAGCTCGTCGTTCAGACGTTGCAGCTCAGCCGTGCGCTCCTGCACCCTTTCTTCAAGCTCGCGGTTGAGTCGTTCAAGCGAGAGACGCGCGCTCTGTTCGGCGAGCATCAGGCTGCGGTGATCGAGTCCGCGCCTGACGGTCAGCTTCATCTCTTCGATGATGCAGGGTTTGACAAGATAGTCGTACGCGCCTTTGCGCAAGGCGGCGATGGCCGACTCGACCGAGGCAAAGCCCGTCAGTACGATCGAAATGGTGAGAGGCGAGCGGCGCTGCACCTCCTCGAGCACAGAGAGGCCGTCGCCGCCTTCCATGTGCAGGTCTGTGAGGACCAGATCATAGCTTTGATCGCTCAGACGCTCGGACGCTTCCTCGCCGCTACTTGCGGTGTCAACCTCGAAGCCTTCGAGCCGGAGCACTTCGCTAACCGTCAGGGCGACGCTCTCCTCGTCGTCAACGACGAGAAGGCGCGGCGTGTTGCTCCCGTTCTGTTGTTCGAGCGAAGACATCTGTGAAAAGGGATTTAGAACTCAGAGGTTAAAGAGAGAGATGGATTTTCCTGATGACTTTTGACTTCCGGCTTATGACTCCTTCCGAAAGCTACATTCAATATCTCAAAGGCAAAGCGCAGCCCATCGGCAAGCCTGCGCCGCGTGCGTATCTCAGAGAGATCGATGCCGAGCTTGACGAGATCGGCTGCTACTGACGAGCCGACCCCTGTAATGACGGCTGTTGCGCCCAGGAGACGCACGGAGCGCACTGTGTTAATCAGATGAGCAGCCGTATATGTATCGACCACCCTGCTGCCCGTGATGTCAATCAGGACGACCTGCGCCGACTTCTCTCGTACGGCCTCCAAAAGCGTGGTTGACATCTGCGCGGCGCGCTGATCGTCGAGCGTCCCGACGAGGGGCAAAAGCAATATGCCGTCCCAGATTTCGACGACCGGGTTCGATAGCTCTGTGATCCGCACTCGCTGGTCTCGATGCTCGAGAGCGCGGCGGACGGTGCGCTTGAGGTCGTCGATGACGCACGGTTTGACGAGATAATCGTAAACGCCCTGACGCAGCGCATCGATTGACGACTCGATTGAAGCATACCCCGTCAGCACCACCGTCACGACGTTCGGGTGCTTCGTGTGCATCTCGTTGAGGAGCTGCGTGCCATCCATATCGTCCATGCGCAGGTCTGTCAGGACGAGGTCAAAATGGCCGCGTGAAAGTTTTTCGAGAGCTTCAAATCCATCGCCCGCCATCTCGACGCGATAGCCGTCCTGTTCGAGAATGGCGGCGGTCGTCACACGGACATTCTCCTCGTCATCGACGACGAGGATGCCGTGAGGCGCAACACCGCGCGACGACTTACGCTCGTTGTCAGTACTTCTTTGGCTCGACATCTGTTTCTGAGAGCGTCGGGGAATCGACGGGCAAAATGATATGGAAGGTTGTGCCACGACCTTCAGCGCTGGTCACCTCGATGCGTCCACCGTGATGGCGGACGATGTCTTGCGAAACCCACAATCCGAGACCCGTGCCCTTCGTGCGTGTGGAGAAGAACGGCTCGAAGATGCGCGCCACGTCGGTCTCGCTGATGCCGCGCCCCGTATCGCTAATCTGAACCGAGACCGAGGGTTGCAGCGCCTGATCGTAGCGCTCGGTGCAGATTTTGATCTCACCTTCGCCCTCGATGGCCTGCTGCGCGTTGAGGATGAGATTGAGAAAGACCTGACGCAGTTGATCTGCGCGTGCGCGCACGCCGGGCAGGCCCGTCTCAAAATTGCGCGTCACGCGGACGCGCGACTGTTTGAGCTTCTTTTCGACAAGCACGAGCGTCTCTTCAAGAAGCTGATTGACGTTTGTCAATTCGACTTCGCCCGAACGTCGCGCAAACCCGAGCATCTGGCGGATGATGTGCGAAACGCGCTCGGTCTCTTTGCGCGCCACGTCAAGAAAGCGCGCGTTTGAATCTTCGTTCTTGCTCGTTGTCAGCAGATAGAGCGAATTCTTGATGGCTTCGAGCGGGTTGTTGACTTCGTGTGCAATCGAGGCGGCAAGACGACCAACGGCCGCGAGCTTTTCCGATTCAAAAAGCTGTTGCTCAACTCTCCGACGCTCAAGCTCGCGTATCTCGGAAAGATCATGGAGGATTGAGACGACGGCCGTCACCTGCCCGCGTGCATCCGTCACTTCGGCTGAAGTGATCTCCATCGGCAGCCCTTCGCCGCTTTCAGGATCGATCAATTCGATCTCTGCCTGTCGGCCTCTCTGCATCTCGGATGCAAGTCCTGAGATAAAAGAGGTGAGCTTGACGGCATTGGCGCGGACGGCGCGCGCAGCGCGACGCGGCATCTCTTCCGTCTCCTGGAAAATTCTTTCGGCGCGCGTGTTGAAGAGAATAAAGTTGCCCTGCGTGTCGGAGACGGCGATGGGGTGGCCGACATTCTCTAAGATCAGATCAAGACGGTCGCGCTCGCGTCGAGCCTCATATTCGGCCTGTTGGAGCAGAGAAAAGTTGCGCGCCAGTTCTTCGTTGGCGTGCCGCAGGTCGGTCACGTCGCGGAAAACCGAGACGAGGCCGATGCGCTCGCCGCGCGCATCGAGCGCAGGCGTCGAGAGCACTTCGAAATGTATGTCCGAGCCTTCGATGGGATCGACTAAAGTGAGGTCGCGGCCCACTACTTCTTGCGATGTCACGGCAGCGCCCGACAGATACGCGGAAAAGAGCAGGTCGTTCATCTCCAAAGCGCGACGCTTGCCGGGGCTGGCATTTTTTTGACCGCTAAAAAGTTCTTCCGCGCGCCGGTTCTGCAAAAGGATGTCGTTGTCGAGATTGGTGAGCACAATCGGATCGGCCACCGATTGCATGATTGATTCGACCCACTGTCGCTCGCGTTGGAGCTTGCGCACAGAGGAATTCAACTGCTCCATCTGCAGCGCGGACGAGATGATGACTCCGACGCGGTCGGCAAGACGCGTCAGCAGGCGAAAGGTCGCTTCGTCAATCTCATCCTCGCGCGCGCCGACAAAGAGCGCGCCCATGCACATCGCTTCGGGCATCCAATAACGCTCGTCGTCATAGGGCCGTCGCGCCAGCTCGCCCGTCGTGCGGTCTTTTGGCATCTGACCGCCAAAAAGCGGCAGGGCGAGAATATCGGTGTCGTGGCAACCGAGCATGTCAAGAAATGAGATTGAAGCGGGTTCACCTGTGCGGCGCGTGATCCATGCGGGATGACCGTTATGGACGACGGCGACATGCGGCCCGCTCGAATCAAGCGGCAACTCCAATCCCGTCAGACACGCGTCGTCCTCAAAGCCAACGGCCAGATGCATGCGCAGAGCGGCGCTGCGTTTGTCAATCAGCGCAACCGCCGCGTGCGGATACCCTAGATTGGTCGTGACAGCGTCAAGCGTCAGGAGCAGACGCTCATCGACGGTCTGCGCCGCCAGAAGCTGCGTCGTCATCTCAAAGAGCAGCTCATATTGTCGTTCGGGCGCGCGAGCGCCGTCGCTGCCCGGCAGCGCGTCTTTCTGCGGGACTGTTTCGGTGAGACGATTCTCCATGAGAACGATCAGTTGTCAGTTGTCAGTTGTTCGCTGCGGGAATTGAACCGCGCAACGGACAACTGACAACTGACAACTCGCCTACTGTCTGTCCACTTCGACCGTGACGCGGCGGCGCGTCTCGTCGCCGAGCGGCTCTGCGCTTGGGCCCGGCCCCATCGCAGGACGCGAGACAGCCGGAGTCAAACCAACCGCTTCGGCATATTTCAAATAAGTGTCGATGGAGGCAACGACGACGCGCGCCTCGACGGTGATGAGATCGATGCCGACGAGCGAGATACGCACCCATGCATCGATGACGATGCCTTTATCAAGCACGCGGTCGAGCACGTCGATCAGACTGGTTCCGCCCGGCGCTCTTTCAACAGCCATATCCTTCGGGTTCCTCTCTTTTGATGTTTAGTCATTGTCGGCGGCCAAAGCCGCACGACTCTTGTGTGACGCGCGCCGTCCGACGGCCCGACGCATCCATTTCGAGGGAGGGAATTTTTAGGGGGAACGGTTCCGACCTTTGCGGCTCGCGGCCGTGCGCGCCGGGGCGCGCTTTTTCGAGGGGGAAGCAGAAGTCTCCGCGTCGATCATCGGAGCAGCCAACTGTTTGATCTCTCTTTCAAGAGAAGCGAGGCGCTCGCGCAATTCCGCGTTTTCTGATTCGGCGCGTTCGGCGCGCGTCGTCAAATTCGTATCGTAGCGCCACCAGTTGAGTCCAATCTGTTCAGCCTTGTCGATCGAGCAGACGAGGAGGCGAATCTGTAGCGTCAAGAGTTCAACGTTGGCAAGCGAGACCTTGATGTCGCCCGCGATGACGAGACCCTTATCGAGAATGCGGTCAAGCACGTCCACCAGACCGGGCGGACGCGCCGAGATCAAACTGCTGCGCTCGCTTGACAAGATTCGTTCTCTCCGTTCGGATTGCGCGCAGCTACAGACCGGAAACAAAAAAGTCGTGCGCCGCGCTGCCGATTGTCAATATACCCGTGATTTCAACTCTTCAAATCAAACGCCCGACGGGGCCAAGATCTAAATTCAAATCTTCGTCTGCAAGGCCAAACTGATCTTTTAATTCGCGCATCTTCTCTTCCAGTTTCATCAGCGCGAGTCCCAGTTCCTCAATCTGCTCGGTCGAAAGCCTTCCGCCTTCCATTCGTCGCACGCCCTGTTTTTCGAGCAGCCTGCGGATCAATTCAATCAGCGTCAAAACGAGCTTGGCCAGACCTTGCTCGACCGAGTGCGGATCGATGTTGATCCGCTCAGGCAGACGGTTCGGCACAGATCGAACGGTCTCGACCGACGTATCGGCACGCTCGCTGATAACTTCCGGCTCTGCCGGTTTCGGGGGAATGGATAAAAGCTCACGAGAGATTACCTTGCCCTCGCCTTCCATGTCCACACCTTTTGCAGCCGTTTCTGTTTCTTCGGGCGGCACAGGCGCGCGTCGAGCGGGCACATCGAGCGCCTTCTGTCTTCGTCCCACGACTTCATTGATCGTCTCGACCGAGCCGAGAACGACATTGAGTCCGAGATAGATGAGGTCGATGTTCGCCACCGAGATCGTAATCTCGCCTGCCGTCACAACCCCTTTGTCGAGCACGTGATCGAGCGTCTCCAAAAGCGACAACTCATCGTCTTCGCTAACGCTCCCGATGTTGAATTCTTCGTTCATGGAAACTCAAACATGGACGAATAGGAGAAACAAAGCAAGAAGATTTTAGATTTCAACTCTCAAATCGCGCTCATTTCCCGTGCTTCTCATTCATCCTTATTCGACGCGAAATTATAGGCGGGCCAGGGCCCGGTCAGCTCAAGCCGGATGCCGAGCGGCGCATATTTTTGCGCCATCTCTTCAGCCGCAGCACGAAATTCGTCAAACCGCGTGCGCGCGACAAGAAAGGCGAGTTTCGCGGCCACGTCGCCGTGCTCGCCCGCTTCGTCTTTGTGTATCCGCAAACGGGCCGAGCCTTCTGTTGCGCGCGTTATCTCGGTTTCTATCTCGAGCGCGATACGACGGATTGCCGCGCGCGATTCGTCGGCGCGCATCGCTTCGATCTTTTTGCGCAGAAGATAGGCTTGACCGGGCGAAGCCGTCTCAGCCTGCGCAGAAAGCTCGCGCAGACGCGGGCTGACCGAGACGATAGCTTCTTTGATCTTCGCGCGGTCGGCAAAAACATTTACGCCCCATTCCTCGCGCCCGTTGAGACGTGTAATGATCGGTGCAATCTCAGCGTGTCTCTCATCGAGCATGCGCGCCGTGCGCTCGCGCGTCAGATAAATCGTGCCAAAGCGAAGCGGGACAACGCCCGCGCGCCGCGCAAAATATTCGACGACCCGCTCATGTCGCAAAGCACGTTCAGCCGTCCATGCGGGCGCGCTCAGACGCTCTGCGATCACGTCCTCGCCGTAATCCTTAAGCGGCACGGCGCTCGCGACAGCCGCCAGCTCGTCTGTCGCAATCAACTCAAGCGACGCGGATGCTTCGATGGCGGCAGGTAAATCCTGTCCCGACATCAGCGCGCCGAGCGCGTCGCGCCGTCCGATGCAATAGATGTAGAGCGCCTGGTCGTCGCGTTCTGCGGAAAACATTCCTGTGTTGCGTTTGCTCATCGAGTTTTTAACGCGCGTTGCAAGGCTTGTGCTTGAATGGGCAGCCAGCGCGCAAAATGCTCGCGTAGAAGCTCCGGGCCGTGAACGTCGTAAGGGTGTTGTGGGGCGACGAGTAATTCTACCGCGCCCGCAAACCTTTCTGCGAAACTTTTTAGCATAACGGTTTGCGCGGCCCTTCTCGCCGCGCAAAACTCGCACGCGCCGGCGGCCTCTTTTGTCACGACGTTGTTGACGAGTAAACGACGCATCCTCACTCTCAAACGTTTGAGACTGCTGGCAAGCCGCGCCGTCTCTTCGAGACTCATTCGCTCAGCGATAGCAACGCCGATAAACTCGCACACCGCATCATCAGTGAGCATTGCCGCGACGCGCTTGATCGATTTTGAGAGCGCGATCAACTCTTCGGCGACGTTTCCATAACGCACCACGCCCTTGTATTTGAGCATCAACTTGATGAAGGTGTGCACCCAAGAGAGCGCGACTTCGGGCAGCTCAAGAAAACGCACAAGGTGGCCGGTCGGCGCGGTGTCGAGCACGATCGTGGTGTAAGCGTTTTCATCGACCAGATCGCTGATGGCTGAGAGCGCGGCAATCTCGTCGATGCCGGGCGGTGCGAGCGAGACAAGCTCGCGCATCGCTTCGCGGTCAAACTGCACTTCAAAGCGCGAGCCGGCTGTGATTGAATCAAACAGCTCGTCAGTCCAGCGACGATAGCGTTCTTTCAATTCTTCAAACCGCGCCGCCGGGTCAATCTCCATCGCATCGAGATTATTCAACCCAGCAACGTGCTTTTTTAGCAAACCGATCCCTTCATCAAAACTATCGGAAAGCGAATGAGCCGGGTCGGTCGAGAAGACCAGAATGCGCCGCGCCGCGTCGCTTTCGGCCAGCGCAAGAGCGGTTGAAGCGGCGGCTGTCGTTTTTCCCACGCCGCCTTTGCCGCCAAAAATCAACAGGCGCTTTTCGCTCAACGATGAATGATGAATGATGAATGATGAATTATCTTTTTCAAGTCCCGCTCGAATTGTTTCGGTCTCTAAGCTTTCGTCTTTCGCCCTGCGCGTGCGCGCAGCCGCAAGGCTGTCTTTATCTTTGTGAGAAGCGACGCTGCGCGTCCATGCAAGCTGTGCAAAACGGCGCAACGACTGCGCCCCGCGAACTTCTGAGGGCAAAAGTGGCACGCGGCGAATCCTGAGCTGAGCAAATTCATGTTCAATCTCATCGAGCCAGCGCTTTTGCGCGCGTGCGCGAGAACGGCAGAAGCGACAGTCTTTATGTTCATGCTCGACGCGGTTGACGATGAGGTCTGTGACGGGAACGCCCTCGTCGCGGAGTAGTTTGAAATAACGGACGCTCTCTTCGACGCTCATCGCCTCTGGGATTGTGACGAGCGTGAAGCTCGTACGCACGGGATTGAAGAGAACTTCGCGCACGGCCCTGATGCGTTCGGCAAGATCACGAAGGAAAATTTCTACTTCGTCCTGTCGCACGCGCGCGCCGCGCACGAAATGCGCGAGCATGTAGCGATGCTTCTCGTTCATACGGTCGAGCGCCGCCGTCCATCGTGTAAAGACTGCGGGCAGACGAAGCATCCGTGATGTATGACCTGAGGGCGCGGTGTCAACAATGATGCGCGCATAGCCGCCCTCGCGCGCCAGCTCGCTCAACTCAAAAAGCGACATCACTTCGTCCATGCCGGGAAGACTCAAGTCGAGCAGCTCGTTGATGTCCGAATCGTCGAGCAGCGTCCCGCGATCAGCAATCTCTTTGAGAACGGTGCGGTGCCGAGTCTTGAATTCTTCAAGCGCGCGCGGAGCATCCATCTCGCGCGCATAAAGGCGCGGCGCGTCGTCGGCTAAAGAATTTGCGCCGCGTGCGACCTCGACAAGACGGTCGCCAATCTTCGTATCGAGACTGTCGGAGAGGGAATGCGCGGGGTCGGTGGAGAAGATAAGAATCCGCTCGCCCGGTGCGGCATGGTCGAGCAAAAGAAGCGCCGCAGAAACAGCCGAAGTCGTCTTGCCAACGCCGCCCTTGCCGCCAAAGAAAAGATAAGGCGTAGGGGGAAAATCAGCAGCAAGCGCGCCAGCTTCTTGGCGCGTGCGCGAAGATTTTTTGCGCGCCGGTTTTGATGTGGGCTTAGGCGAAGATTTGGATGGAGGTTTTCTCTTGGCAGCGACGGGACTCTGCTTCTTTTGGCGCGTCAACGCTCGTTACTCCCGCCCGCCGCCGGGTTCCCAGAAATCACCGCCCGTTTCGTCGCCTCCCGCTTCGATGACGAGCGACGAACTCTCTGCCGTGTGAACATGTTGCAGCGCTTCAAGCTGGCGGGCCTTAATCACACGCAGGCGCGCGAACAGCTCGGCCTCAGCCGCCGCGTAGTCTTCATCAGAAATATCTCCCAGCTCAAGCCGCATCTGAAGCTCCAACAGTTGTTCTTTGATCGACGTGTCGTCGGTCAATTCACGATCCGCCAGCTCTTGAATCTGGCGCATGATGAACTTGAATCCGTTGACCGGCGCGAGCAGCAGATCGTCGATGAAGAACATAACCGTTGAAGAAGCCTGGAATCGGAAGTTAGAAGCGCACTTGTGCGTAGAAAATCACAGGAGTAATTCGGCTCTAACTAAATAGCTTCAGCCCTTTTCGCCGAGTTGCTTCTGTGCAGCCTCGCCTTCGCCTGCGCCGCGCTCCAGCTTGAGACGTATGTGGACGAAGTTGTAGGGCGGCCAAGGGCCTGTGTATTTGAAAGAGAGGCGGCCTTCGTATTTGGCGGCGATCTCTTTGACTTTAGAGTCAAACTCGGCTTCGCGCTCGCGCTCGACGAGAAAGGCGGCGTTCATAATCATGCGGTCGCCGATGGGCTTGTTGGCGCGCGAGGCGACCGCCGCATCTCGCAAAGAAGCGTAAATCTCATGAACAAACGTATCGGCTTTGTCCGTCAAAGCATTCTCGACGAGACGACCTAGCTGCATGCGTGCAAAGTAGGTCGAGCCTTGCGCGCGTGAGGTGATCTGCTCTTTGAGATTACCGATCTCTTCCGACTCTCCTTCGATCTCGGCAATCACGCGCTCGCGGTCCCAGTTGACTTTCAAACCATACTCGACCTTGCCTTCCATCTTGGCAAGCACGTCCTTGAGCGCATCATATGTTCCGCGCAAAAGCTCAAGGATGTCGTCTTCGGTGCGAAAGAGAACGCCAAAGGCCATCGGCAAAACGGTGAACTCGCGCATCACGGTTTCGTTGACCTGCTCGTGTGCAAAGACGTTTTCGCGCGTCGGGTCATAGACCTGTAGCGGCGTGTTTGAGACGACTGCGGCCAGCCCATCATAGTGGACTGT
>CBDUCU010000066.1:0-12194 GCA_965365725.1 uncultured bacterium
TCACGCCGAGGAACACGAGCGACTTCTCGTTCTCGTCGTAACGGACGAAGGCGGCGGCCCGTTTCATGGCCAACTGTTTGCCGAAGGCGGCGGGCTTGGTTTCCTGCGCGGGCGCGTGCAAGCGTCTGGCAGCGCGGGCGAGGCTGAACGTCTCGTCTATAGCGCGGGCCTCTCGCATGTCAACGTCTCGCGCGGCGTTGACGGCGACGACGCTTCGCGCAACACAAGCGGGCAGGCGCGCGCCGTGCTTCGGCTTTCACCGACGACGACTCTCACCGGACGAGTCTATACGGCAGACAGCTTTGCGCAGCTTAACGAAGACCCGCAGGCTGTCGGGGAAATCCCTGCGCGTGGGATTGTCGAGGCGCGTCCCGTCTCGCGCGCGGAACTACGACGCTATGAATCGGGTGCAAGCGTCAACCAATTAAATGCGGGCGCGGCGACGTTTCTGCCGAGCGCCAACGACGCGGACAACACGCGCGCGGCGCGCTTCTTCTCCGGCGCGCTGACGTTTACGCAACGACCCACAGAAAATTTTGGCTACTCCATTACCTATCACGGTCTTGCCACGCGCAACACGTTCCGCGAAGGCGCGTCTGTTTCGGGCGATCCTGCCGACACGATCTTTATCGAGCCGCAAGGCGCAACGCGCAACGGCTTCGAGGGGCGAACGCACACGCTCGCCGCACGCGCGGATTTGAGCACCGGACGTAGAAACGCAGTCACCTTTGGTTACGAGTTTGAGCGCGAGAGTTTTGCCAATCGCACGTTTGCCGCATTGACTGATAGTTCGACTTCCATCGAAGTCAATGAAGGCAGTCATGCGTTTTTCATTCAAGATCAACTGCGTCTGTTGAATGAGCGTCTTCAGCTTTCGGCGGCCTTCCGCATGCAGACCTTCGCTTTGAGCGCGCCGCAATTTGCGCCCTCGTCAGCGCTTTACGGCGACATCGGTTTTGTCTCTCCGCCGACGGCCTACACGGGCGATGGAAGCGTCTCATACATCTTTCGCACGACGGGGACGAAACTGCGCGGACACGTCGGAAGCGGTTATCGAAAACCTTCTCTGTTTGAACGCTTCGGCACGTTCTTTGACACCTTCGCCACAGCATTTACGCCGCTCGGCGACCCGCGTCTGCGGCCCGAACGCTCAATCGCTTTTGATGCGGGGATAGACCAGACGCTCGCATCCGAGCGCGTGCGTCTTTCGGCCACATATTTTTACACGCGGCTGCAAGAGGTGGTGGGTTTCGGCCCCGTTGCAAACGATCCTTTCAATCGCCCTTTCGGCGGCTATCTCAACACGCGCGGCGGGCTTGCGCGCGGCCTTGAGCTGAGCGCAAACGTCAACCCGGCGGCCTCGCTTGATCTGTTTGCTTCATACACCTACACAAACAGCGATCAGCGACAGGAAATTATCGAGGGCGGCTCGCTTCGCGCCTTCGGCATCCCAGACCATAAGCTGACTTTGGTTGCGACGCAGCGCATCGGTCGTCGTCTCTACTTTAACTTCGACCTTGAGGCTGCCGGCAACTATCTCGCGCCCGTCTTCGACAACAGGACTTTCCGCAGTCGCGTCTATCGCTTCCGCCCGGTCGTCAAAGCAGATTTCGGCGCGGGCTACGCTTGGCCGCTTTCGGAAAAGCGCACGCTGCGTCTCTTTGGCAAGGTTGAAAACGTCTTTGACCGCGAATATTACGAAAGCGGTTTTCGCACGCCGGGCGCGAACGCGCGAGCTGGCGCAGCCTTGAGCTTTTAGTTTTATGAAGGGGCGGCGACGAAAATCCCGCCCCTGGAAATTTTTGTTCATGTCGAAGACAAGCCCGATGATGGTCGAGGGTGAAGATTTCTATATGGAGGGCGGCATGTTGGTCTTTACGCCGCGCTACCATCTGCGCCGGGGCTACTGCTGCGGTAGCGGCTGTCGTCATTGTCCATTTGTGATCGAAAATGAAGTGGAGACAAAGCAAGTTGAGACGACGGCTGATGAGAGGAGCGCTGATGGATAAATATTCGTTGCAGATAATGTCGTGCAGGCGGCGGCGCTCGTCGTCTTTTACGCTCGTTGCGATGTTATTCTGTCTCTTCTTTGTTTCTTGTAAGAGCGACAAAGCTGACAATTCCGCGAGCGCTTCGACTGCAAGTGATGCGAGGCCACAACGCATCGTCTCTTTGAGTCCGAGCGCGACGGAGATTCTTTATGGCATCGGGGCGTTTGAGCGCGTCGTCGCGGTTTCGTCTTATTGCGACTATCCGCCGGAGACAGAGCGACTGCCAAAAGTCGGCGGCTGGAACAATCCGCATCTCGAACAGATTGTGGGCCTGCGACCAGACCTTGTTGTCTTTGCCGAAGCGCAAGCTCCTTTTATCAAAGACAAGGTCGAGGCGCTCGGCATTAAAACTTTGAGCGTGCCGTCGAATACTATCGCCGATGCGCTGGCGGCCATCGAGCAGACGGGGCGCGCCGTCGGGAACGAAGCGGAAGCGCAACGACTCGCCGCCGAGACGCGCGAGAGGCTGGACGCGGTGCGCGCGCGCACGCGCGACCTGCCGCGCCGTCGCGTGCTCGTCGTCGTTGACCGCATACCGGGCACGCTGCGCGACATCTACACGGCGACGCGCGGCAGTTTTATCTCGCAGGTGGTCGAAGCGGCGGGCGGCGAATCAATCGCGCCGGCTGCTCAAACGGGTTGGGGCAAGATGCAGAAAGAGGCCATCGTTGCGCTCGACCCGGAGATTATCATCGATCTCATGATGCAGCCTTCGGAGAGCGGCGCGGCGGAGGATGCAACGCTTGTTTGGGGAGAACTCAAACAGGTGAAGGCCGTGCGCGAAGGCCGCGTCTATACTTTGCGCGACGCAAAGCTCATCCACCCTTCACAGTTTGTCGCTGACTCCGCGCGCAAAATTGCCGAGTTGATTCACGCGGACGCGTTTGCATCGAAATGAGCGACATCGTAAACAACAACGGCCCTCTGATTGAAACGCGCTCTTTGCGCTATGCCTACGCGAGCAATGCTCCTGAGGTGGTTGCGGGGATGTCGCTCGGTGTTGCGCGCGGGCAGCTCTCGGCGCTTATCGGAGCAAACGGTTCGGGCAAGTCAACGCTCATACGTCTCATCGCAGGATTGCTTACGCCGCGTGCGGGCGAAATATTTTTTGAGGGCCGCGCGCTTTCCGCGTTTGACGCGCGCGCGCGCGCACGTCGCATCGCTTACGTTCCGCAGACGATCTCAACCGTCTTTCCCTTTAGCGCGCTCGAAGTGGTGCTCACGGGTCGCAGTCCCTACGCTTCGCGCTTTCGTTTCGAGCGCGAGGAGGATGTTGAGATTGCGCGCGCGTCGCTTGCAGCCGTCGATGCGCTGCACTTAGAGGCGCGCCACCCGTCGGAGCTTTCCGGCGGCGAGCGGCAACTGGTGACGCTTGCGCGAGCGCTTGCGCAGGAGCCGGATTGTTTGTTGCTCGACGAGCCTTCAGCGGCGCTCGACCTCAAACACCGCGCCGCACTGATACGCTGTCTCGTTCGTCTGCGCGACGAGCGCCGGATGACGGCGCTTGTCGTCACGCACGACCTGCAATTGCTCGACCCAGCCTTTGATTACGTCTTTGCCATGCGCTGCGGAACTCTCTCGGCTGAAGGGCGGCCTGCGGAAGTTTTGCGCGACGAAGTGCTCGCCGATGTTTATGCAGACGAACACGTCAGAGCGCGCCGCGCGTTCGGTCGCACTTTTGTTTGGTCGGAGTTGTAACGCGAAGTGAAAGCAAAGGGTTTCTGAAGGTTTAGATGACGACGCGCGTAGAGAGAGCATTTCAAATGGAGCAGCGCGCAGGCGCGGCCTTGCGTCTGCGCCGCGCGTTGCTCATCCTGACGGGCGTGCTGTTTGTCGTCACATTGCTTGCTTTATGGATGGGCTATCAACGTCTTGATGTGGCGGCGCTTTGGACGGACGAGGCGGCGCGGACGGTCTTCTTTCAACTGCGTCTGCCGAGGGTCGTGATGGCGGGCATTGTCGGCGCGTCGCTTGCGATTGTCGGCGCGGCGTTGCAGGCGCTGTTTAGAAATCCTCTGGCCGAGCCTCTGACGCTCGGGGTCTCAGGCGGCGGCGCTTTGGGTGCAAGCGTCGCCATCGCATTCGGTTTGGGGGCGCGCGTGGCGGGCGTGCCCTTCATCTTTGTCGCAGCATTTATCGGCGCGGGCCTCGCCGTGATGCTCGTCTATCGACTCGCGCGCACGGGCGCCATTGTCTTGCCGGGCGCGCTTCTGCTCTCGGGCGTGGTGCTCAATACGGTTGCGCTCTCAGGCGTGGTCATCGTCCAATACTTCGCAGACTATTCACGCGCCCTGCAAATCCTGCGCTGGACGATTGGGAGTCTCGACGCGGTCGGCTTCGGTCTCATCTGGCGGATGCTGCTGTTTCTCATCCCCGGTTGGGTCATTCTGTTTGCGATGGCGCGCGACCTGCACCTGCTCGCGGTTGATGAAGAGACGGCGGCAAGCCTCGGTGTCAACGTCCGGCGCAGCGAGCGTTTGGTTTATGCAGCCGCATCGCTGATTGTCGGTGTGACGGTCGCCGTCGGCGGAACAATCGGTTTCGTCGGCCTCATCGTTCCGCATGCCGTCCGGCTACTTTTTGGAGAAGACGTGCGGCTTGTGTTGCCGTGCTCGTTTCTGCTTGGCGCGGCATTTCTGATGTTGGCCGACGCGGTTGCACGCACGGCGCTCGGCGCGGGCGAGATGCCGGTCGGCGCGATTACGGCGCTCGCGGGCGGCCCCGTCTTCTTGTGGCTGCTGCGGCGACAGCAGCGTTATGCGGCGATGTGAAAATCCGTCCGTTGTCCGTTGCTTTGTAGTTATCACCGCAGAATAAACAACTGACAACTGACAGCTTTGGAGTCTTTATGAGTATTGCGACCAAACATGGCGACAAGGGACGGACGGGACTGATCGGCGGCGAGCGTGTGTCGAAGGCTGATCTGCGCGTAGAGGCTTACGGGACGATTGATGAGCTCGTCTCGCAGATGGGTTTTGCGCGCTCGATCTGCGACGACGCGGAAGTGCGCGAGTTGTCGAAAGAGATTCAGCGCGAGTTGTTTACAGTGGCGGGCGCTGTCGCCAATCCTTCGAGCGCGGAGTCTGCGCCGACGACATATGTAACGATTGAGATGGTCGATGCGTTGACCGCGCACGTCAATCGAATTGAAGCAACCGAAGGCATCCTGTCCGATTGGTCTCTGCCGGGCGACCACGCGGCTGCCGCCGCCTTTGACGTGGCGCGAACGGTTTGCCGACGCGCCGAGCGCGGAGTCGTTCGATTGTCTGAATCCGGCGAAGAGGTTAACGCGCAGGTTGTGCCTTATCTCAATCGTCTTTCTGATCTGCTCTGGTTGTTGGGAAGACTTTTGGAGCTTCGCGCGGGCGTGAATACGAGATTGCGTGATGATACGCACGAAGGGCCGCGCTGGACGCGCGCGTGGTGAATAGCTGTTAGCTATTAGCAGTCAGCTTTTAGCTTTGGTCTCTTTGATGGAGAACTATATCGTTTCGATAAATCGAAGCCTTGCGGGAGGTCTTAAAGCTTATTGCAAATAGCTAACAGCTAACAGCTCTTAGCTTATTACCGTCATCACAACTTGACGCTCGCGCGGGCCGTCGAATTCGCACAGGAATATTCCCTGCCAACGGCCAAGCATAAGTTCGCCTTTGTCAAAGGGGACGGTGAGCGTCGCGCCGACGAGCGTTGACTTGATGTGCGCGTCGGAATTCTCTTCGTTGTGACGAAAATTCATGCCGTGTTGCGGGATGAGCGTGCGCAGGCAGTGGAGCATATCTGCGGGTACATCGGGGTCGGCATTTTCGTTGATGGTCAGACCGGCGGTCGTGTGTCGTACATAGAGGATGCATGCACCCGCACGCGCGCCCGACTCGCGGAGACGGCGGCGCACCTCGTCGGTAAATTCCACCAGCTCCTCGCGTCTGTGCGAGCTGACTTTGATGATCTCCATAAATTTTAACTGACGCGAATGGTGTCTGCAGTTTGCTCTATCTCCTGCGACGGCTTGTCTCTCAGGTCTGTCAGCGGGAGCATGACGCGAAAGGTTGCGCCGCGCCCTTCGCCCGCGCTATCGGCTGCAACCTCGCCTCCGTGCAGCTCGACAATGTGGCGCACGATTGCCAGGCCGAGACCGAGTCCGGTGTAACCGCGCCCGGCCGACGATTGACCCTGCCGGAATCGCTCGAAGACGTGCGGGAGAAATTCGGGCGCAATACCTTTGCCCGTGTCGCTCACAGTAATCTCCGCGTTGAGGCCGACGCGCCGCAGCCTGACGTTTACTTCGCCGCCCGCAGGCGTGAACTTCAGAGCGTTTGACAGAAGGTTGACGACGACCTGTTGAAGACGATCTGCATCACCCGTCATCAATCCCTCGTGCGGGTCGAGCGACGTGCGCAAAATCAAATTCTTCGCTCCAAAGGCCGGTTTCATGACATCGACCGCTGCGCCAATCACTTCATGCAAATCGAGCGGCGACGTATGCAACTGCATCTTGCCCGAGACGATGCGCGAGGTGTCGAGAATATCGCCGACAAGCTGCGAAAGCATCTGCGTGTTGCGCTCAATCACATCGAGCGCGCGTGCGCTGGCCTGTTCGTCGAGCATGCCGAGACGCAGCATCTCGATATAGCCCATCATCGAAGTGAGCGGCGTGCGCAGCTCGTGCGAAACAATTGCGAGAAACTCATCTTTAGCGCGGTTGGCCGTTTCGGCCTCGTCGCGCGCCTCCTGTTCACGCGCGAGCAAGTGCGTGCGCTCTTCTTCGGCCAGCTTGCGCGCGCTGATGTCGGATGAAAGCCCCACTACGCCGACGAGGCGGCCTGCGTCGTCGTAGATCGGTGAATCGACGACGTGAGCAGGGAAAATCGTTCCGTCGCGACGGCGCACCAGAAACTCGCCCGCCCAGCTTTGCCCCGCATTGAGATGCGACATGATCTCTGCGGCCTGCACATGCTCGGAGCTGTCGGGTGTGATCTCGATGATGTTGCGCCCGACTACTTCCGTCGACGGCCAGCCGTAAAGCTGCTCGGCGTATTTGTTCCAGTAAATGATGCGCCCTTCGAGGTCGGTAGCGATGACCGCTTCTTCAACCATGTCCAACAGGTGAGCCTGAAAAGCAATCTCCTTTTGTGTGCGCTCGCGCTCTTCGGCAGACTTTTCCAACTCCATGTTGAGCCGCGCCAGCTCTGTCGCCGTGTGTCGTAGCTCCAACTGAACGACGATCTGTCGTGCGATGGTTTTGAGCGCCTGCTGCTGCTCGTCCGTCAACTCGCGCGGCACGTGGTCGATGACGCAGAGAGCGCCGAGACTATAGCCGTCTTGTGTGATGAGAGGCGCGCCCGCATAGAAGCGCACGTAGGGCGGCCCCGTCACGAGCGGGTTGGCGGCAAAGCGTTCGTCGGCGTGTGCATCGGGGACGATAAAGAGGTCTGTTGAGAGGATCGTGCGTGCGCAGAAGGCGACTTCGCGCGCCGTCTCTGTGTCTTGCACGCCGACGCGCGATTTGAACCATTGACGCTCGGCATCGACAAAGCTAATGAGCGCCACAGGAGCTTTGCAGATTTGCGCGGCGAGCCGGGTCAATTCGTCGAAAGAATCTTCGGCGGCGGTGTCGAGAATTTGGTAACGACGAAGCGCGTCGAGTCTTTGCGGCTCATCAGGTGGAAAAGGAGGTTTCATCGAAGGCGAACTCACTGGCCGTTCTCGAAGAAGCGCTATCATACGCCCGCGCTGCTGTTTACGAAAAGAATAAAAGAGAGGTGATAAGTAAGATGTAATTTGCAGATTCAATCTGCGTCAATCGGCATAAAGCTCGCCTCACGCGTCGCGCTTTCTAAACGCCGCGCCGCATTGCTGCATTCGTCACTGTTTGAATTGAAAGCTCGCGGGCACAAATTCGACCGCGACCAGATCACCGCCCGTCTTTTCTTTGGGTCGATAAGTGACGACGACGTGACTCTCAGGCTTGCGCGCCCCGCAGCCGATCTGCCCGCCCGCTTCCTGCGTAAACGCCATAAACTGTATGCCGCTCATGTCCGCGCCGTTGAGCTTGAGCACCTGCGCGCCTGTGTTGATGTGAAAGATTGCGCCCTTCTGGTTGCATTCGATGCGCGTGAGGATTCCGCGTGCGCGCGTCTCGCCCGCTTGCGGCTTGCGCATGGCTTCTCGGATCGCCAACGCCAATGCTTCTTCGGCAGACATTCCGACGGCCTCTTCATTGTTGAGGTCTGTGCGCCGCCTCAAAACCGGCTTTGAAGCGTCGCCCGGGTCTTCTGCGCGCCCACCATTTTCTTGCCGCGCCGCTTCGCGCTCCATCTCTTCGCGCTGCGATTTGAATTTTGCCAACTGCTCCTGATATCTCGTAATCGAGTCGAGGACGGATTGAGCGCTGGCCTTTGTCTGCGGGTCGGGTGCGTTTTGCGCGAGCGGCTCGACGAGTTTGCGTGCGCCTTCAAAATCCTCTTTCCGCACGTAGAGTTGCGCGAGCACCAGATACAGCTCCTGCTCGCCGGGAGCGAGCGCAATCGCGCGTTTGAGCAACTGGATGCTCTCCTCAATCTGTTCGCCCGCGACGAGATTGACAAAGCCGAGCAGGTGGTATGAACCTGCGAAATCGGGCTTTAGCTCGATGGATTTCTTGAGCGAAGCGCGCATCGCGGCTGCCGTCTCCGGCGCGTAAGAGCTGATAAAGTTCGCCTCGTTCATACCCTCGCGCGAGAGCGTAAACGCATAGTAGTAGTGTGCGAGATGATTGCGCGCGTCCAAGCTTACGGCGCGGCGCAGATGTTCTTTTGCCTCCGCAAAACGCTGCTGCCGCATCCGCAGCATGCCAAGCGAAGATTGCGTCATCGCGCTGTTTGCATCAAGCGCATGCGCCTTTTGCAACTGTCGTTCGGCCTCGTCCAAAAGTTGCGTGTGGAGCGCAAGGTCGCCGAGGTAGGTAAACGCCTGTGCCTCCGAAAGCGGCTCGCTCTGCATCGTCTGGTCGAAGCCGAGTTTTTCCGTAAAGCTGTAGGTGTTGACGGGATAAGTGTCGCGGCGTATGTAATCGCGCAGCTCCTTTTCTATCGCCTCTGCGTCAGTCCCAAACGCTTTCTCAAAGCTCTCTTGTTGCGTGCGTCCCTGACCGATGAGTTCGAGATAACGCGTCAGTTGCGGCGCGCGCTGCCGCTGTTTGCCGAGCATAAGATAATGGGCGAGCGCCCACGATTGTGCATAAAAGACTCCGCGCTTGCTGCGCTCGTTGTAGTGCGGCGACGCATGATCGACCATCAAAAGCGTACGCAAGGGGAGCATCTTCTGATCGCGCAGATAATAGACGTGATGCGAGATGGGTTTTCCGATGGTTGCAGATTTTTCGTCCTTCGCCACTTCAAGCGTGCTGTAGAACTCCGCCAGCCCTTCGCTGATCCATGCGGGCGCGTTTGCCGAGAGATTGTTCTTGATGAGCAGGTGTAGATATTCGTGAAAGATGACGGCGAAGGGGCTGTCATGGCCGCCTGTCTCGACGCTCAAAGTGATGTAGTTTACGTCTTCGCCCGGCTGAAAATATCCGGCGTTGCCCTGCGGGTTAAAAGGCTTGTAGGCGCTCATGCTTTTGAAGACGACGACCGTCGTCGGGACCGAATCGCTCATCCGCGCGTTTTGCAGGAGCGTCGAAAAGACGCGTCGAAACTGTTCGAGTCGAGTCGCCGCCTGTCGAATCTCTTTCTCTGAAGCGTTGCCGACGAGATGAAAATTTTGCGAGCGGACGCTCGTCCAAACGTCCTTGGCCGCAACGGAAGTCTGCGCATCGAGCAGCAATAGTAGAGAGAGCGCGAGAAGGAATTTGAAGGCAGTGTGTCTCATCAAGATGATTTCCGATGTTTGAGGCGCGCGTCTGATGCGCGCGAGCCGTCGGGTTGTTCAGTTGATTGGATGCGCGCTTCGCTGTTGAGGCCGCGCCGAACGTTTGAAGAGAGAGTTTATAAACGGCTATCAAGCCGTGTCAAAGAAGCGATGCGAGCAAACAGAGCGCGCGGCAAATCAAGCGTCACGGGTTCAATTGAAAACCGGCGGGGACAAACTCGACGGCGACAATCTCGCCGTCGCTTGCGCCCCTGCGCGGACGATAGGTGACGACCACGTGATTTTCCGGCGCGCGCGGCCCGCACGTCAGCTTGCGTCCGGTCTCAGACGTGTATGTGACAAGATGAATGCCCGCAAAGTCGTCGTCGCGCAGCCGCATCAACCGTTCGCCGACGCGCACGTTAAAGACCGCTCCGCCCGCGACGCATTCAACGCTCGTCAAAACCCCGCTTGCACGCTCTTCGCCGTCGAGCGGCTTGCGCAAGGTTTTGCGCAGCAGATAAGCGACCATCTCATCTTCGGTCATCCCCGCATACTCGGCCTCTTCGCGCGCCGCACGTGCACGCGCCTCGGCATAGACGCGCGCCCGCGCAACCGATTCGACAAGCATACGCGCGCGCTCGCTCAACTGCGCGTCGGCGTTTGACATAAGAGGCTCGACGATGCGCAGCGCCTCGTCAAAACGCTCTCTGCGCAGTTGGATTTGCGCAAGCACAAGAAGACGCTCCGGCTTGCCGGGCGAAAGAGAGATTGCGCGCATGATGAGTTCAAACGCTTCGTCGAGTTGTTCGGACGCGACCATGTTGACCCATGCGAGCAGCGCGTAGGATTCGGGAAAATCCTCGTTGAGCCTGATCGATGTGCGCAGCGCCGCGCGTATCTCGTCAAGCGTCTCTTTGTCGAAGCCCGAGACGTAGCCCGAACCGTCTTGAGCCTCGCGCGACAGGGCGAGGCCGTAGTAGTAATGCGCGAGATAATTTTGCGCGCTCAATTCGCGCGCACGATGCAAGTGCTTTCTTGCTTCGGCAAAACGATTTTGGCGAAGGCGCAACATGCCGAGCGAAGTTTGAGCCGCGCCCGAATGCTCTGCGCGTGCAAGCGTTCGCAGCAGGCGCGCCTCCGCTTCCTCGACGCGCCCCAGATGAAGAAGCAGATCGCCCAGATGTGCATCAACGTCTGGCTCGGTCAAACGCGCGGCGCTCCGCAATTTCGGCGCGGAGTTTGAATTGTGTTCGAAGCCAATTTGGTGTGCGCGAAAAGAGTCGCGCCTGAGATAGGATTCAAGCGCGGCTTCGGCCTCTGCCGGTCGAAGCTCGAAAGCTTCACGAAAGGCTGCTTCGCCGTCACTGTTGTTGCGTACCAGATCGATAAACTTCTCGATTTGCGCAAATTCTCGGCCCCTGTCGCCGAACAGAAGATAGTGGACAATCGCCCACGACTGCGCGTAAAAGACGCGACGCGCTTCATCGCTTTCGCGGCGCAGCGCGTCGCCGTCGAGCGTAAAAAGTTTTTTGAGCGGAAGACGCGCACCCGTTTTGATGAGACGCAGGTGAGCTTCGACCGGGCGGCCCACAATCCCGACGCGCCCCTCCACGTCGAACGTGCTATAGACCTCTGCCAGCCCTTCTTCAAACCACGTCGGCACACGCGAGCCGAGATTTTGCTTGACGAGCAGATGCATGTATTCATGGCGCAGCGTTCGCAGCCCGGCCGTTGTGCCTGCGCCGAAGTGAAGCGTGATGTAGTTTTTGTCTTCTCCTGATTGAAAGAATCCGGCCACGTCAGCCGGCCTTCCATCAACGACAGGCTTAAAGGGCGTGTAAGTCTCGTCGTTGCCAAAGACGATGATGGTCGTCGTCACGCGCGATTCAAATTTGAGTTGAGGAAAGACGCGGGGCAGCAGCGTGCGAAACTCTTCGAGTGCGGCGGCGGCGCGATGCAGGTCGCGTTCGCCGACATCGCCGACAAAGAGAAAGTTCTGCGTGCGCACGCTTGTCCAGACAGTCTGGGCGTTTGCGCGAGCTGATGCGACGAGCAGACAGAAGACAGCCGCAAGTGTCAGGGCGGCACGCTTCATCGACGTGTACCTCAAATTTTATACAAAGGATTAAACCGCGTCGCTTGGGAGACAAACGCGTTCATGCGGTCGTTGCAAAATGATATTACAGGCCGCGTCATGCGGTTGTAAAAAAAATATGTGAGGCCGACTTGCAGAACAAAAAATTGAGATTGGCTGTGAGAGCGTCTGCCCGCCGCCTGAAACTTTGATGATTCAGAAGGCGGCGGGCAGACGCT